>JBAZCN010000011.1:0-47800 GCA_041655035.1 Porticoccaceae bacterium
TAAAATCGCAAAAACAGCAAGGATGCTACCCGCTGATCCAGGCGCGGGATCAGGGTGAATTCAGACGCAGGTCGCCGGAGGCGTCGGTGATCACCACGATATCGCTGATGGCGGCAAAACTCCGGAGCCATTCATCGGCCTTATCCAGCCGAATGACGGCGGTGACGCGCATCTCGCCAACGGCTGCGTCGTCCAGGACAATCGAATGCTCCCCGTAGCGGTTCAGTTCGGACACGATATGGCTGAGAGGCGTATCGACGAAGTTGAACCTACCGTAGCGCCAGGACCCGACACTGGCCGGGTCGACGCTGAGCGCGGGGCCGAGGTCGCCGTCCGACGAATAGCTTGCCCGGGTTCCAGCCTTCACCGCCATCGACTGCGTCTGGCCCTGCTGATCCCGCGTTGTAATGCGAATGGCGCCCTCCGCCACTTCCACCACGGTTGTCCCGAGCACCTTGCGCACGTCAAAACGCGTACCCAGCGCTCGCACTTCGCCATCGCCGGTGTCCACCACAAAAGGTCGCGACGGGTCGCTTGCCACATCGAAAAACGCATGGCCATCGACCAGGATGATATCGCGATGGCGCTTGCCATAGCTGACCACCAGCTTGCTGGCGCCACCCAGCGTGACCTGTGATCCGTCGGGCAGGGCCACTTCGCGCGGGACGCCGGTCTCGGTGGCGTAGCGCACGGCATCGCGGTCGCCGATGGACGACCCGGCATCGCCGTCGTGATCGCGCAGCACCCCGATGGTCAGCACCGCGACCAACAGCAGTGCCGCCGCCGCGCCGATTGCCGACAGTGGCGATTGGTGCCAACGGCGGACGGCGGCCCGCGGCGTTGGCGACTGCCGTGGGCTTATCCCAACCCCGTCGCAAGCATGCCAGGCTTCCGTCACCGCCTCGAAGGCATCCCTGTGTTGCGGCGATTGCTCGACCCAATCGAGCACAGTCTGGATCTGCTCGGGCGTAGCCCGCGGATCATTCAGCGCCATGAACTGTCTTACCGCTTCTGCGCGGACATGGGATCTGATGACTTTCATCCTTCGTCCTCCGGGCATCGTTCGTTCTCCGCGCGCTCGAAGAAAGAGACACAATGCGCCAGCGCGCGGCGCACATACTTTCGCACCATGCTCTCGGTTATCCCCATTCTTTCCGATATCTCCGGATAACCGAGCCCTTCGAATTTGCAAGCGACAAAGGCTTCCCGGCACTTTCCCGGCAATTGATCGAGCAAGCGCGGTATGGCCTCCAGGGTATGCCGGGCAGCAGCGGAGCGTTCCGGCGACTGGGTGCCGTCAACGACATCGATATCGTCGCCGCACGAATCCGGCGCGTTCAGCGACACCTGCTGCGTTCGCCCTCGCGACCGCAGCATATCAGTAGCAATATTGCGGGCGGTAACGAAGATCAGGGATACGATATTGTCATCGCGCAGCGCAGTCTGCTGCTTCCACAGGCGAAGGAATGCAATCTGTGCCGCATCCTCCGCCTCGGCGACAGACCCCAGGCGGGAACGGAGATAGAAAATCAGCCGCGGACGGCATTCGCGGAAGGCCAGCTCCAATGGCGTAACGGCGGCGCCAAACGGCAGCACCACGGCTTTCTCGTTATCTTCCCGCCCCGATCGAAGCACCCTCTTTCCCACGTTTCCGACCTCCAGATGCCCCGCGTCCCAAGACATTTTCCCGCGACCCGCGACTTGCGTGCTAATGGCGAACTTCGAGTCCACCCCTTCTGAGGCACAGGAGCATATAAAAGCCCGCGCCAAACGCGGCCGCCGCCCCAAAGCCGAGAAAAACCAGCTCCGGCTGCTCGCCCAAGGTGCCACCGCGGACAATCAGTGGAAACACGATAGGCACCCCGTGCAGGATAGCGCTGGTAACCCCGACCGCCTGGCCCGGTCTGCCGCCGGCGCCGGCCATTGCCGCGGCGCTGATATTGGGGCAGAGCATGCAGAGCGATGCGCCGATCAGCGTCAAGCCGAGAGTGAACACGGCGATGGACCCAGCCGTTCCGGCCAGGCCCAGCCCGGCGGCCATCAGCACAAAGCCAATTGCGAAGGTGCCCGCGATGCCCATCCGGGCTACCACATAGCCGTAGCATACCGCAGACACCATGGCGGCGAATGCCATGATGGACAGCGGCAGTGCAAACAGCGCGGGCTGGGTGACGCCGATGCCAATCAGGTAGAACGGTGCCAGCATCGGCACGCTGAACATGACAATGCCCGCCAGCGCGGTCGTCGCCATGAGTTTCGCGTCGACCCCGGCGAACAGCGGGCCGGCGCGGCTCAGGGCGCGCTCGGCCCGCTCGTCAGGGCGGGCGCCACCATGCTTCGGGAGTGCCAGCGCCAGTGGAATCAGCAGGAAGCCCAGCAGGTGAACCATGAAGGCGATCCGCCAGCCGTAGCCCACCAGTTGGGCGACCACCACAAAGAGCACCATGGCGCCCGCGCTGCCCACCAGGGCGTGGAAGCCGAGCGCCTTGCCGCGCCGCACCGGGTCCAGGTAGCTAATGCCGGTGAGGCCAGCGGTGAGTGCCCCGGCAACGCTCACCCCGATGACCGCCCGGCTGACGACCAGCACCTTGAGATCGGCGAGCAGGCCGCCGGCTGCGCCGACGATGCCAAACAGCATCAATGATGCGACATAGACGGAGCGATAGCCGACGCGGTCGATCACCCGGCCCATCAGCGGCGCACTGACGGCGAACGAAAACGCGGCGGCGCTGCCGACCAGCCCGGTCAGCATATCGACGTGGCTGTCCACCGAGAAGTAGGCCCGGATCGCCGGCAGCGTCAGCCCCATGGCGTCGATGGCAGTGGTCGGGATCAGCGCGCTGGCCAGCAGCGCCCAGAGTGCTATCCAGCGCGGATTCATCGCCTTTGTCCTATTCATACTTCCAGTGCCGGCGGTGTGGCGAGGCGGCCAGCCGCCCCGATTCACCGCCGCTCCATGTTGACTCCAACGAACCACGGCCCCGTCCGGCGCCGGCCAGCACGGCCGGGCGCCCTCGAAGGGCGACAACCATCCTTGGCAATACCTCTCCTTGGCAACACAACACCTCTCCTTGGCAAGAGCTATCCGTAGAGCCTGTTCATCGTTTCTCTGACTGGCGATATCCTCTCATAGGGTGTCACCGGAGACTGGCATCAATCCCGGTGCGCTTCGTGCCTCAGCACACCCTATGGGGCTTCACCCGATGCTTCCCGAGAGACTTTGAACAGGCTTTTGGCGACAGCTGTTCTCTGCATCAGCTGATGATCGGCCCATGGCTGCGGTTATTTCATCGCCGTGACCTCGATCTCGACGACCAGGCCCGGCAGCCCCAGTCGAGTCACGCCAACCAGCGTCCCCGGAACAGTGACGCCGGCGGCGCGCAAGCGGTCGACATGGGCGCTGGACTGCATCACGGCGTCGACGTCCAGCGTGTAGATATTCATGCGCACCACGTCGGCCAGGGTAAAATCCGCGGCGCCCAGCAGTTCCTCGACCTTGTCGAGAGCGGCGCTGATCTGGCCGCTGACATCCTCTGGCGGCACAATCGACTGGCCATTTTCGTTGGGTGCGCACATGCCCGAACAGATCAGCATACGGGTCGGGTTGGTAACCTCGACAGCCGGTACCGATGCGTATTGGTCCCAGCCTCCCCATGGATCGATGTCACGTCGTTGCATTTTTTTCTCCTGGTCAATGAATATCAGTCTTCACGATGCCATGTGTAGGATGGCTCCGCGGGAATGTCCGACACCCCCACGTCGCCGGCCGGTAGCCGAAGCGCCATGTAGGGCTCCTCGGTGTTCAGGTAGCCACAAAACGGCGGCGACATGGCGTAGCCTATCAATTTCTGCACCTGCCGCGGCAGTTGTTCGAGACGCTCCCTCGAGACCGCCAGAAACTGGTTTTCCTCCTGGCGCAGCCAGCCCTGAATATAGGTCAGGGAAATGCCGGTTCGGGCCTCGTCCCGGGTGATGTTGGCGCCCCCGCCATGGTAAAGCGAGCCCAGATAGATAAGTCCGGAGCCCGCCGGCATCTCTACCGGAATGGCCTCTTCAATAGTCGGCTGGCGCACGTCATCCCAAAGATGGCTGCCGGGAATCACCATGGTCGCGCCGTTGGCCGCGGTAAAGCGCGACATCGCCTGAAATACCTGAACGGAAACTTCGGTGTCGGCAGGATGGTGGGGATGCCAGTTCATGTCGTCCCGGTGAAGCAACTGCGCCTTTTCGCCGGGGTGGATCTGCGCGCAGCCGGCCAGGCTGAGCAAAGGCTTGGCGCGCGGCCACTTGCCCTCGCTGTCGCCGGCCAGCCGCTTGTTGAAGCCGAGAATGGCCTCCGCGGCGCCCAGCAGCTGTGGCTGCAGCATGATGTCGCAAACCGCATCGGTCTTGTCGAGCAGCCCGAGGATGCGCTTGGTGCGGTTGGGGGCCAGATAGGGGTTGTCGTCGACCTCCAGGAATGCCGCGGCATCCAGGATCGGCGCGATGTCCCGCCAGAATGTATCCAGCGTTTTCTGGCCGATCATGCCTTCGATTACCACCCCGCCATCTCTGAGCGTGCATTCGACCACATCGTCCACTGAGTCGTTGACGGTGAGCCGCTGTAGGTTCATAGCCATGTTTCCTCCTCGATTATTTGTCTTCTGGTTGTGTTGTCAGTGAATAGATCGATAGCGCAGCTAATCGCCAAAGCGGTATCTGACGCTGACGCCGTACTGCCGCGGCGCGCCGTGAACCGTTCCGAACAGTCCCAGGGCGGGGCTGTCGATGCTGTCCATCGCCGAGTAATTCTTGTCGAACAGGTTGCTGACGAAGGCGCTGATTTCCATGGCTTGATCGGCCAGGCCGCTCCACACAGCCCTGAGATTGACCAGTTCATAGGATTCAAGCTCGCCAAACATCAGCGGTCGCTCGGATGTCCAGTAATAATCCGCGGACAGCGTCAAGGCCTGGTCTGCGACCAGCGGCAGCCGGTAGGCGGCGCCGGCGATGAAAGAGCGCTCCGCGGCCAGAATGAAGGTGATGTCGGTCTGGCTCATGTAGGGGGCCAGTATGGCGGGCGCATCGATGGAGCGCGTCGCGGTCTCGAGGAAACTGCCGCCCAGGCTCAGCGCCAGTCGTTCAGTGGGGTAGAACTGGATGTCGTAATCAAAGCCGGAGATTCGCGCGCTGCCGCCGTTCTCTATCAGCACACCGCCGTTTGGGTCGTTGTTGGGATTGCAGTCGCCATCGGGCGTGTAGGGCATCACGCCGTAGACCAGATCGCCGACCACGCAGCCGGGCATGCTTTGGATGCCGCTGATATTGATCTGGATATCGTCATAGTATCCGATGAACGCCGATGCGTTCAGACGCAGCCGGGTCTGGCCAAGATGCCAGTCCGTCCTCACCCCGAGTTCGACATCGGTTACGGTTTCCGGCGCATAGGTCTGGACTGACCGGAGCACCGGGCTGAAGGTCGGGCTGTTCACCCCTCCGGCACGATAGCCGCGACGTGTCGTCAGGTAGGTGAAGACATCCTCGGTCGCCTGCCAGTCGGCGCCGACCGACCAGGTCGGCGCCGATGAGGTGACGCGGTTGGTGCTCGCCAGCAGGATCTCGGGATTTTCCGCTGTGCAGCGCGATGGCCTGACGCTGGCGGCGGCCGTTGCGCCGCTGCCGGTGCAGGAGATGATTTCGTCCCAGGTGTAACGAAATCCCGCGTTGAACTTCAGGCCCCCGACAAAATCGTCGAGATCGTACATGCCGTTGACGAACAACGCTTGGCTTTTCTCTTCGGTGAAGTTGTAGCCAATGGAACCGTCATCGCTACCGGGCGTAACGGCGACGGCGGTATCGATGCCGGTCGATCCCACCGGCTCGCTTTCAAGGTAGAAAGCGCCGGCAATCCAGCTGAGCCTGCCGAATTCGCCCTTGATCTGCAACTCGTTGGAATACTGTTCCACGTCGCTGTAAAAGGCGGCGTTGACGATCTGGAAAGGTGTGCCCGCCGGGATGGTGCTCGTACCCGTGCTGTACAACAGGCCGACGCCGTCGACATTACTGGTAAATTCGAGATCAGCCCGGCGGTAGCCGAAAATATTGACGACACTGAATGCCTCGCCGAGCAGCCACTCGGTACGATTGGTTATGCCGAATTTCATTGCCTTGGACACTGGCTTGATATCCGTATGCACCGAGCGGGGCCCGCGCCTGCGCTGTTCGGCCAGGGCTTCCGCTGCCGCCGCTCTCAGCCCGAGCATGTCCAACAAGCTCTCGTCGGGATAGATATCGTCGAGCACCACCGCGGATCCGTGGTCATCGCTTCGGTAGTAGTCGACTATCAGGTCGTTGCGCAGCGAGTCGGAAGGCTCGACCAACAGCGAGAGCCGCAGCGAACGGGAATCGATGTCGTCGAGATCGCCGGTTCCGGACAGGTTGCGGGTATAGCCATCGCGCCTGTTGTACTGACCGGCAATCCGCAGTGCGGCAAAGTCGTCGCGTATCGGCAGGGTAATGGCGCCTTCAAGCTGTCTGTCGTCGTACCGGCCAAAGGTGCCCTCCACATAACCCTCGACCTCATAGCCCGGCGCGGTCGGGTAGTAGAGCACCGCGCCACCAGTGGTGTTGCGGCCAAACAGGGTTCCCTGGGGTCCCTTCAGCACCTGGACCGAACTCATGTCATAGGTCGTCGAGCTGCTGCCGAAAGTGGGCGACGGCACCTCGGCAAAATAGCTGACGACGGCCGGCGCGCCGGTCCCACTCAGCGCCTTCGACTGGCCGCGAATGGCGTAGACTGGGTTCTCGCGGTTGTTGGACCCCAGCAGGAACACGCCGGGCACCTTCATCATCAGATCCGACGTCTGCGCGATCGATGCGCGGCGCAGGGCCTCGGAATCAAAGGCGCTGATGGTCACCGGCACCGACTGCAGCCGCTCCGCCTGACGCCTCGCGGTCACCACCACCTCCTCGATGTGCATGCCGGCTTCCCGCCGCCCTTCGGTCGCCTGGCCGGGCACAGGGCGGGGCACTTCCTGCGGCGCAATGGTCACCGTGTCGCTGGTGACCCAGTTGGCCCGCAGTCCCAGGCCATCGATCAGTACCTCCAACGCCTGCCGCGCACTGTAATTCCCGACAACCGCATGCGCCGTCAGGCCGTGAACACTGTCCGCCTTCATCGCAACCTGTACCCCCGCCTGCTCGGCGAACACTATCAGCGCGGCCGCCAGATCCTGAGACTGAACATCGAAAGAGCGGATTGGTTGCGGCGACGGATCTCGATCCGCAGCGTGCAGATGAAATGCCGCCAGCACCGCCAGCGGAAACAAGAGCGATATAAGCAAGCGTTCACGGGACGATTGTTTGACTGCCATCGGAGATCACCCTTTTATCTGGCCAGCGCCGGCATGGCACAGGCTGTAATTCTTATTGACTGACAGAGCTATAACGAGCCAGCAAGCGATTCTGGGAATTATTTCAGCGACGGAGCGGATCGGGACCACAACATCGCGAGAGCAGCAAGCCCGTCGCAACAGCCTGCGGCGACAGCGGGGGATATCGCCGGCCCATGGGGCGGCTCCACAAAAAAACAAAAAAAACCTTGATATACAAGGCTTTGATCGATTGATTTGGCGGCGTGGGAGGGTTTGATGATTTTGGCCTTATAGGTCGAAATCACCCCTTGGGGCTGCGTCGCTACGCTCCTTGTCCAAAACGCTGCCGCGTTTTGTCGAACCGGAGGGTTCTCGCCCAGGCGAAAACCGCCAAATCAAAAAACCCGGCACAGGCCGGGTTCTTTGATTTGGCGGTGAGGGAGGGATTCGAACCCTCGATAGGGATTAACCTATACACACTTTCCAGGCGTGCTCCTTCAACCGCTCGGACACCTCACCAGTCTCGATCAGCCGCCCCCTTACAAGGGACCGGAAGGGTGAGCCATCAAGGCCCCGACCCGGCAAAATCGAGGGCGCAACTGTACACAAGAGCGAGGCCAAAAGCAACGTCAGGGCCAGGCTTTGAAAAAGTTCGCGGCATCCAGGGTTGGCGCATCGCGCAGGCCGCCCCGGGGGGTACCGAGATAGAGGAAACCGACAATGGTCTCGTTGCCGCCAAGACCCAGACCCTCGCGCACCGCCGGGTTGGAGGCCAGGTCGCCGGTGCGCCACATGGCGCCATAACCGAGGGCAAAGGCTGCGTTGAGCATATTCTGCACCGCGGCGCCGGCGGACAGCAGTTGCTCGAGCTCCGGCACCTTGGGGTCCTCCGTGCAACTGGCAATGGCCACGATCAGCAGCGGGGCGCGCAACGGCAGTGAACGGGTCCGGGCGGCCTCCTCCGCGCCGAGGGCCGGATCGTCGTGGGTCTTGGCCGCCAGGAACAGCTCGCCCAGGCGCTCGAGCCCCGGCCCCTCGATCACCAGAAAACGCCAGGGTCGCAGCTGGCGGTGATCAGCGGCGCGCAGTGCCGCCTGCTGGATGATTTGCAGATCGGCGGAAGTCGGGGCCGGGGCCGCCAGCAGCCCGCACGAAACCCGGTTGATCAATACATCGATGGCTGAACGTTCGCTCAAGGGAAACTCCTGTATAAACAGTGCGTGAATGACAAGCCCGGTGCGACCGTCGCCGCGCCACGGCTCACTGACGGGCGGTGCGGACCATTGCCGGGCGCCGCGCCCGGGTCGAGCGGAAGGGGTTGATGTCGAGCCCGCCGCGCCGCGTATAACGCGCGTAGACATCCAGTTCCTCCGGGTTACAACAGCGCAGGATGTCACTGAAAATCCGTTCGACACAGTGCTCGTGAAAATCCTGGTGCTGGCGAAACGACACAAGGTAACGCAACAGCCCTTCCCGGTCGATGGTCGCGCCGCGGTAACGGATCGCAATGCTGGCCCAGTCCGGCTGGCCGGTGACCGGGCAATTGGTTTTCAGCAGGTGGCTATAGAGGCTTTCGCTTTCCCTGGCACTGCCGGGAGCCGTTGCCAGATAGTCCGTCCGCGGTTCGAAAGTGTCGCAATCGATAGCGAGTTCATCGATGCAGACACCCTCGAAGCGCTGGATACCCCGGGCGGCATAACCGTCGACGGTGAACAGCTCGATATCGGGCAGCGCGCCCAGGGCGGCCCCCAGATCCCGTCTCAGGGCGTCGACGAGGTCGTCTTCGCCGGCCAGCCGCTCCTGGTTGAAGGAATTGAGATAGAGCTTGAAGGACTTGGACTCGACAATCGCCGGAGAGTCGCAGGGCACGGTGAATTCGCCGATGGCGACGCGGGGCTTGCCCCGGGCGTCGAGCCACGAGAGTTCATAAGCCGTCCAGATATCGACGCCGTTGAAACGCACCGCGCCGAGGCCTTCCCGCCCCCCGGCCCGGGGAATCGCCACCAGCAATTCCGGCGCGTAGCGCTGTGGATATTCAGTGGGCGCGCCCAACAGCGGTTTGCCGGCCATATCAGCTCCTCAGCCCCTTGCTGGTCGTCAGCAGGCGCAGAGAGTAGGCGTAGAGCAGGGCGATAGCCAGGCCGATCATGGCGAAAGCCCAGCCGACATGAATATCGGAAATGCCCAGCATCCCGTAGCGGAAAGCGTTGATCATATAGAGGATCGGGTTGGCCTGGGACGCCGCCTGCCAGAAAGGCGGCAACAGGGCGATCGAGTAGAACACGCCCCCCAGGTAAGTCAGCGGCGTCAGCACAAACGTCGGAATGATCGAGATATCATCGAAGGAGCGGGCGAACACCGCATTGATGAACCCGGCCAGGGAAAAGAGCACGGCGGTGAGAAACACCACGCTCACAGTGATGAACAGGTGCTGTACGTGGAGGCGGGTGAAGAACAGCGACAGCAGGGTGACGATCAGCCCCACGGCCAGCCCCCGGGCGACACCGCCCATGATGAAGCCGATCAGGATCACATAGTTCGGCACCGGCGAGACCAGCAGCTCCTCCACGCTCTTGCCAAACTTGGCGCCGTAGAAAGAGGACACCACGTTGCCGTAGGCATTGGTGATGACCGCCATCATGATCAGCCCCGGCGCGACGAACTCGATATAGGTGAAGCCTTCCATGGCCCCGATCCGGGGGCCGATGAGGGCGCCGAAAATCACGAAATAGAGAGTGATGGTAATGGCCGGCGGCAACAGGGTCTGCGGCCAGATGCGCACGAAGCGGCGGATTTCCCGCACCAGGATGGTGACGAAGGCGATCCACTTCTCCCGGCCGCTCATGATTTCACCTCGCCATTGGCCTGATCGTGGCTGGGATTGACCAGCGACACGAACAGCTCCTCCAGACGGTTGGCTTTATTGCGCATGCTGGCCACTTCGATACCCTGCCCGCTCAAATGGATAAAGACGTTGTTGAGTGAATCGCTTTTGTTCACTTCCACCTCGAAACTGTGGTCATCGAGCAGATGGCCGGAGAGCCCGCCGACATCCGGCATCGCGGCCAGTGGTTCGCGGGTATCGAAGACGAAGACTTCCCGGTCGAGGGTTTTCAACAGGCTGCGGATGCTGGTGTTGCGCACGATCCGCCCCTGGTCGATGATCGCCACGTTGCGACACAGGCTCTCGGCCTCCTCCAGATAATGCGTGGTGAGAATGATCGTGGTGCCGCCGGCGTTGATCTCGCGCAGAAACTGCCACATCGAGCGGCGCAGCTCGATATCCACGCCGGCGGTGGGCTCGTCGAGAATCAACAGCCGCGGCTCGTGGACCAGGGCCCGGGCGATCATCAGCCGGCGCTTCATGCCGCCGGAGAGCATCCGCGCCGGCGAGCCCCGCTTGTCCCACAGGTCGAGCTGGCGCAGGTATTTTTCGGCCCGCTGCTCGGCCAGAGGGCGGGCCAAACCGTAGTAGCCCGCCTGGGTCACGACGATATCGAAACATTTTTCGAACTGGTTGAAGTTGAACTCCTGGGGCACGATGCCGAGGTGCTTCTTGGCCTCGGCGAAGTGGCTGTCGATATCGTGGCCGAACACAGCCACCGTGCCGCCGCTCTTGGTCACCAGTGAACAAATGATGCCGATGGTGGTGGACTTGCCCGCCCCATTCGGCCCCAACAAAGCAAAGAAATCCCCCTGCTGGACATCGAGATCGATGCCCTTCAAGGCCTCGAAACCATTGCCGTACCGCTTGTACAGACCTTTGATGGAGAGCGCGGGAACAGTCATTGTGTCGATAAACCCTCGTCTGGAGCCCCGGGACCGGGTAAACGGCAACCGTGGCCCGGCGCCGATGCTTAAGCACATGTTGAAACGGCCCCTGTCGCCAGCGCGGGGACCCGCCGCCAAAAACCCGGCTCGTGTCCGACGACTCAGGGATTTTCGACAGCGCTGTGAAGGCGGCAAGTCTAAAGGATCGGCACTGCCGATGGAACGGCTCCGCTCCCCGGCGCTCTTTTGCCACACCAGGCACAAGGGCCGGACCGGCTGCCGGATGATGGCGCGGATCGCGGTGATGCGCCATCCACACGGCAATGCACCAAGCTATATATTTCACCAAAACTATAGCTTTGTGCTTATTTCGCACATAGCTTTAGTTTGGCCTAATTGCCCCATGACCATCCAGCAAATCCGCTACCGCAACCTGATACTGCTACTCGCTGAGGCTGGCGGCAACCAGGCAGAACTCGCCCGCCGCGGCGAGACCTCGGCCTCCTACATCAACCAGATTCTCAAGGGCGTCAAGACCAAAAGCGGCACTGCTCGCAACATCGGTGGCGAGGTCGCCCGCAAGCTGGAAAAAGGTTTCAGCAAACCCCGCGGCTGGATGGATGAACCCCACCCCGCAAGGCCCGGCAACATCAGCGAGTCGCCCAACCTTTATATGGACGGCAAACCGCTGAGCGGTGCCGAAACGGAACTGATTCTGCTCGCCCGCCAATGCGGACTGACCGATGATTTTCTACAGATCTCCAGAAAATGTGTGCAGCGACCGAAAAACCCATGATACCGGGCGGCGACCGGTGAGCCGTCGACCTTCCCTGCGCCAGGCCCTCCTCTAGCCACCGCCCCAGCCAAACATCCAGCACAGTGCTTGACATTTTATCCAGATAGATTTAGCTTTCGGCTACAGATAGGGTAGCCGGTAGTATCCAGGGCGAGGTAATTCAGGTAACGACAATGGGCAAGGGAATGAACAACGGAATCGACAAGGGAGTGGACATTACCATCACGCTGACCTGCGAACAAGCGAACAATGTCCGCCGGATCAACGAGTTGATCGCCCTCAAGCGCCCCTGGCAACTGGAAGAAACCACAGAGTGGACAAGGCTCAAGGACACTCTTGCCAAGACCCTGATGCCGCGCATTCTCGTTGCGGTGCTCGACTCCGACAAAAGGGAACACGACCACGACCGGCCGGTGCAGTGAACCGCTCCCGTCCGTGACGCCCGCTCCGTTGCCGTCGACCCGCGGTCGACGCGGTGCCCCTGTTCAGCCCCTCCATCGATCCCTATCGCCGCCATGCCCAGACCGCGGGCATGGCGTGTAAGAGGCAAGGTTCCTGCTATACTCGCCTCAGGAACAAAGGGAATCACCATATTCAGGGAAACGACATGGCTGGCCCACACCCCCACTGGGATCCAGAGCGTCTTCTCCACCATATCCCACGTGAAGATGCACCCGGAGCCGTGCTCCTTGTGGATCGCGCTGGCCGTGTTCTCGCCGGCTGCGGCGACAGTCTCCATCTGCTGCTCGGCGCCGGGCGGGCACTCCTCGGCGAAAGCATCGCCGATCTCTTCCCTGAATCACCGGGCAACCACGGCCTCATGGCCGCCCATACCGATGCGCTCAAGGGCGAGATACGCAGTTTTCGCCACCGCGTGGGCGTGCTCGATGTCGCCTGGGAACTATCTCCTCTGAACAGGGCGGCTCTCCTGAACGGCGATCGCGGCCAGGAAGTCCTCGCCATCGCCATCATTCTCGGCGCCGGACGCGAGATCGCCCCCATCCCCGCGGATCCTCCTCCGATCGACCCGGTCACCGGCGTACCCACCCGGGAAGTGATTCGCGCCTACGCCGAGAACATGTTTACGCAGAATCCACGGGAACACTGGGCGGTCTGTCGCCTCAATATCGGAGGATTGCGGCGGATCAACTACGCCCTTGGGCACGACATGGGCGACATCGCACTGCGCCAGGCGGTACTCAGGATCCGGTCGACCTTGAAGGAAGGTGAAAAGTTCGGCCGCGAGGCCGGTACTGAGTTCACCATGCTGATACGCTGTGAAACGGCGCAGCAAGCGATCGACCGCATCCAGGCTATGATCCCGCTGTTCGATGATCCGATAGCCATTGGCGAGCTGCGGTTCATGCTCAACTTCGCCGCCGGCGTCGCCCTCTACCCCGACGACGGAACCAGCGCCGACGACCTCGGCCGGCGCGCCGCCATCGCCAGGGAGCGGGCCAGCAGAACCGGTCTTACCTACGCGTTCTTCAGCGCGGCATTCGAAGAGCACCTGCTGGCCTACGGCTGGGTGCCGGGACAGCTCAAGCGCGCCCTGCGCGACCGCGAGTTCATTCTCCACTACCAGCCGGTAATCGACACGGCGACCGGACGGACGGCTTCGCTCGAAGCACTGATCCGCTGGCGACACCCCTGGCGGGGCATGGTTCCGCCGGGCCACTTCATTCCCATCGCCGAGGAGACACCGTTTATCGTCGACCTCGACATGTGGGTGCTGGAGCGGGCCTGTTGCGATGCGGTGGCCATGGACAGACCGGTCTCGGTCAACATCACAGCGGCCACGCTGGCCACCCCGGGCTTTCTCGCCCGGCTCGACCATATCCTGCAGCGCAGCGGCCTGACCGAAAATTGGTTGACCCTGGAACTCACCGAGCGCGTGTTCAGCACACCGGAAGTCATCCTGCCGCTTCTGCAGGAAGTCCATGAACACGGGATTCAGGTCGCGGTGGACGACTTTGGCGTGGGCTACTCATCACTGTCGTATCTGTGGCAGTTCCCGCTGGACGAACTCAAGCTCGACGGCTCCTTCGTGCGCGCCGGCACCCTCGACCCGCGGGCCCGCAATCTGGTGGCCGGCATGGTGCCGTTGGCGAAAGCGCTCGGCATGACTCTGGTGGCGGAATGCGTCGAGACTGAGCAGGACCACAAATGGCTGCAAGACGTTGGCATATACCTCCAGCAAGGTTTTTACTTTGCCCGCCCGGCGCCGGCGGATGAAATCACCCGCTAGCCCCCGCTGAATATTGGCCGAGCCTCCGTCAGCGAAGAAAACTGCTCCACCTGGGCATTAAGTTCTAGGACCCCGCAACCGGGTCTGTTACTGTAACCAGCAGCAGAATTGAAAGTTCCCTCCTATTGGTCCCTTAAAAGGACGCGCTCGCGATACGCAAATATGTGCGTCAGCTTGTCGAACAGTTGATGCTATCTCCGCGCTCCACACTGAGACTGTTGAAGCCACGCCAGCTCGAGGATGCCGGCCCCCATCTCCAGGCAGCTGAAAAGTAAATGCAGATATATCCAAAGTCTTCAACAGATTGATTTTCATATCAATTGTAATCGCCAAATGAATTGCCGCTGCAGAATGCCAAGACAATATCCGCCGACAATTCGCACTTAGTTTTAAACGATTGAAATCCATTAATTACCCGGATGGCATAGACGTTGCGATGACGATGTCGGAACGACTGGCGGTTGGGCGCAACATCGATATTCTGCCCATCGATAAATCGGCAAAAGGACTACGCCTGATAAAAAGGCTACGTTTAAGAAAGTAGATCTTTAAAAAGCGACTATACTGAAAGAGGAACTTTTCTTGAGAACGGGCCGTTCTTGAAGGCGTCGGCAAGTGTGGAATGATGAAATCGTCAAGTGCAATCAAAGAGGAATACCAAGATGAAAACCGCGTTTGCCTCTCTTTTTGTGGCGGCATTTGCCACTGCGTCCTTTGCCGACAATCCCGCTCTCCCTCCCCCGACAGAAGGCGGCACGCCCACGGAAAAAATTGAGCAGCTTCAGCAGCTGTTCCAAGGACTAGATACGGAAAACAGGGGATTTCTCACCCGTGAACAAATGTCGACAGGCTTGGGGCTGGGCCAGGAGAGCTTCCAGAATCTCGACCAGGATGGCGACGGTGTCATCAGCCGTGAGGAATTTTTGACCCTCAGCCTGGACGGCGCAGCCAAAGGGACCGAAAGCAACAGCCAACCCTCCGCCGAAGACTCCCACTACCTCGACCGGGATCCCGACGATTCGGAAACCGAGCAGAAAACACAGCCACAGGACCGCACGGGCAGCGAAACGGAATCCGACCTCCGATAAGGCCTCGCAATGAACGTATCCCGCAAAGCGGATGCCTGAACACGGACCTGGCCGGCGGCCGAAGTGAGCCAGGCAGTGTGTCCGCGAAGGATTCCGGTGACCGGCAGCCACCGACGCAAAGCCCTGTGTGGAACATGTTTTGCGGTGCATTGCCGGTAAGAATCAATTTCGACAAGCAGGTGGGCGGCGACGAGCGCCACCGCTACAGTTACATGTCTTTAAGGAGTAAGCCATGAAAAAAATGATCGTTAGCGGCCTTTCACTACTTCTCCTGGGACCCGCCCTGGCAGTGGCGCAATCTTCACAGGATCAACATGCTACCGGGATTTATCTAGGTGCCAATTATGGTGGCTATAAAGCCCGGGGTGGTGATTTTGACGATGAAAGGGATCTTATCGAAGGGGTGGCCGGCTGGCAGATTACCCGCTATCTGGGCATCGAAGGAAATTATATCGATTTCGGCAAATACGGAAACCGGATCGCTAAAGCGGACGTCGACGGCTATGGCGCCGCCGTAGTGGGTAAATTTCCGATTACCGACAGCTTTGCCATTTACGCCAAGGGTGGCCATTTCTGGTGGGATGGCTCGGTAAAAGTCTTGGGCGTGAAGCGCAGCCAGGAAGACGACAGCTGGTTCTACGGGGTTGGCGCCCTTTTTCAGATCAACACCGCGATCGGTATCACCGCGGAGTACAAACGCTATGATATCGAATACGACAGGAGCAAGTACCCCGTGCCACCCAACAGTTCGGACACCGATATAGATACGGTGACAGTGGGTGTACGGGTAAATTTCTAGGTTTTATAGCGGGAGGGGAGTCCCCGCGGACAGACGTTGATGAAGGAGCTGTCTGAAGTCACCGCTCAACCGCTCAGTCCGCACCAGCGAAGAGAGAAAACCACCGCCGGCAGTGACCAGACTGCACGATCGACCGCTGTCGTCACTGGCAGTCCGGCGGAACCCCTACTACAGGTGACCTTCGAAAGCAGCCGACCAGCCACAGCCAGTCGGCGCCTCCAGCTCATTCACAAGGCAGCAGCGGGAGCTGCTCAACCGAGTATACCGTTGGCCGAGATGACGCTGCTGACACCGCCAGACGGCGCCACGGATACAGCCACGGATACAGCCACGGATACAGAGAGTCCGGCAGCTTTCATTCCACGTAGAGCGGAGCACTGAATATGTCCAGCGACTGGATGGCGGTATTGAATACCCAGGAAATTCGCGTGCTACTCGCAGCCCTGGTTGCGATCCTGATCCTGAGCCTTGTCAGCAGGTCGTTGACCCGGGTTATGACGCGCCTGACTCCCAGCGGCGGCTTTCTCCATGAACTCACCAGTAGATCAAGCGGCCCGATCCACCTCCTGCTGCCTCTCGTCGCCTTGCAAATGGTGTGGAACTCCGCCGCCAATGACATGGTACTGATTGCCGGACTCCGCCATGTAACCTCGGTGGCGATCATCGCCACCTTTTCGTGGCTGGGCCTGTGCGCGGTGACGGCGGTGGAACAGTTCATCGTGGTGCGAAACCCCGTCGATATCGCCGACAATCTCCGGGCACGAAGAATCCAGACGCAAACCCGTGTATTGACACGCACCCTGAGCGTACTGGTGCTGATACTGGGAGCCGCGGGGATACTGATGACCTTTCCCTCGGTCCGCCAGTTTGGCGCCAGCTTGCTGGCCTCGGCAGGACTTGCCGGGCTGGTCGCCGGCTTTGCCGCCAAACCGGTATTGGGCAACCTCATCGCCGGCCTCCAGATCGCAATCACTCAGCCCATCCGCCTGGATGATGTCGTCATTATCGAAGATGAATGGGGCCGTATCGAGGAAATCACCGGCACCTACGTGGTGGTGCGGTTATGGGATAGCCGGCGACTGGTGGTGCCACTTCAATGGATTATCGAAAATCCTTTCCAGAACTGGACACGTCAGACTTCAAGTATTATCGGATCGGTTTTTTTCTGGCTGGATTACTCCGTGCCACTGTCGGCCTTGCGCCTCGAGGCGGAAAAACTGTGCAACGAAGTGCGCCAATTATGGGACGGGGAGGTTTTCGTGGTCCAGGTTACCGACTGCAACGAGCGCGCCATGCAAGTCAGAGTGCTGGCCAGCTCGGCGGACTCGTCGCGCAACTGGGACCTTCGCTGCTATCTCCGCGAACACTTGCTGACCTTCCTGAACAGCCACTACCCTGGATCACTGCCGAAGATCCGCGGCTCGCTGGAGAGCGAGAACGTTGCCGCGCCCGCTGAGTCGCGCCCGGCGAGCGGCCGCGGCGAGGTCGAACATCAGCCCCCGGTGTGAGTTCACAACGCGGGGCTAGCGGCGGCCGAGCCGCGCGAGGTACCCGGGTATTTGCATCAGCGCATGGCGGGCCGCCGACTCTCTCACGGCGTTGCGGTCACCACCAAACCTGACCGTTTCGCTGATCACCTTCTCCTCACCGTCAACCAGGAGTGCACAGGCAAAACAGACTACGCCATCCATCTCGTTATCTGCCTCGGCGAGGCCCGTATTGGCAACAGCCAGGTCAGTGCCGCTGTTTCTCAGGGCGCCAAGAGCCATTTCGCCTGCCACTTCCTCACTGGACAGGCCAAATTTTTCTATAGTTCCAAAACTTACTCCCAGAACTTCATTTTTGGACTTTGGGGAATATACGACATAGCTGCGATCGAACACCGAACCACTTCCCGATATGGCTGTAATCTTGGATGCCACCAGCCCTCCGGTACAGGACTCCGCAGCGGCTACCCTGAGTTGGCGATCCATAAGAAAATCAATGACATCTTTAATCGTGTTCATATTTTATGTCTCTTTGGCGAGGCAACGGCGGATGTTTATTAAAAGGCGAAACCGCCATCGCTCCGATCACGGATCAGAGAAACAGTTCAGTACTTACAGGAACTTTATCGCCTCAATCCGGTCTTGAAACAAGGGAGCGCAGTGTCAGTTACAGTGAGAAAATCCTCTTTCCCCCGCTCCACTTTACGAACAATTATCAGCCGGTAGCGGTCACGCTTTCCTAATCGGAAATCTGCTCGAGTAATTTTTTGAATTGCGCTCTATAAGGAGTACGGTAATGGGAAACGTTGTAGCAACAGAGCAGCTTGACGATTTCAAGAATGTCCCTGCCCGCCCCCGATTGCATGTAGAAACCCTGCGGGACCTAAACAAGAAAACGCTTTTTGTAACCTCGGAATTTTCAGGCCTCGTGAAAGTAGGCGGCCTGGGGGATGTCTCCTCCGCCCTGCCCCGCGCCCTGAGCCTGTATCATGATATCCGGGTCCTTATCCCAGGCTACAGACAGGTCATTGACAGTGGCAACGCCATCAAGATTGTCGGGAAGATCACCGGGCAGTCTGCCCTTCCCGACTGCCGCCTCGGACGCATGGATCTCAGCGACGGCCTCATCGTCTATGTGGTGATCTGCCCTGCGCTTTATGAGCGGGAAGGCTATCCGTACGGCGACAGTGAGGGGCGAGACTGGAGCGACAACCACCTTCGCTTTGCCCTACTTTGCCACGCCGCCGCGGAAATTGCCGCCCGCCGTGCGTCCATCAACTGGTGCCCCCAGTTGGTCCACGCCAACGACTGGCCTGCTGGCCTGACACCGGCCTACATGGCCTGGCGAGGCCTGGACACGCCCAGCGTGTTCACTATCCACAATCTTGCCTATCAGGGCCTGTGCGAGGCACAGCACATGCCCGGGCTCGGGGTACCGGCTCAGGCGGTCAGGTCGGAAAGCACTGCGCTCCACGGCAAACTCTCATTTCTCAAGGCCGGAATCGCCCACGCCACCCACATCACCACGGTGAGTAAAACCTATGCGAGGGAGATTACCCACCGGGACGCCGGCTGCGGATTGCATGAGCTTCTCAAGGATAAAGCAGACCAGGGGTTGCTGAGCGGCATCATCAATGGTATCGACCAGAGTTGGGAGCCAAATACCGATCCCCACCTGTTACGAGGATTTACCAAATGGGAATGGGAGGGCAAAGCCGTCCATGCCCGTTACATCGAGGAAAAATTTCACCTGGACAAAGACTCCGGCCCCTTGTTTGCCGTGGTTTCACGGCTGGTGCAACAAAAAGGCATCGACCTCACCGTCGACGTCGCCGATGCGATCGTGGCCTCAGGCGGCAGGATTGTCGTGCTCGGTCGCGGCGAAGCTGAACTGGAAACATCGATTTCCGCCCTGCAGGCCCGTTATCCAGGCCGGGTTTCGGTACACATAGGTTTCAACGAACTCGATGCCCGGCGAATCTTCGCCGGCAGTGACTTTTTGCTGATGCCGTCGCGATTCGAACCTTGCGGCCTCAGCCAGATGTATGCCCAACGCTTCGGCTGTCTGCCCATCGCCCGGCGTACCGGTGGCCTGGCCGACACCATCGAGGATGGCATCAACGGCTTTCTGTTTGACGAGGCCACGGCGTCCAGCTATCTCGAAGCCATTGTTCGCGCCACCAACGTCCACAGGCACCGCGAACTTCTCAACGCCATGCGCCGCAAGGCCATGGCGTCACCGCTGTACTGGCACCAGTCGGCAAAGCCCTACGATCAGCTCTACCGAGATCTGATCACTGAGAAAAGGTCTCAGCAGACAGCCACAGGACATTGAATTACGGAGATAGTATCAATGCCCTATATCCAGACCCATGGCGCTAGACTGGTTGGCGACGCGGTCGCCCTTTTTTCCCTGTGGGCGCCGGATGCCGACAGCGTTGCGGTCGAACTGGCCAATGGTGACATTTACCCGCTCCAGGCCGGGAAGGAAGGGTGGTATCGGGGGGAAGTGGCCTGTGGCGCCGGCAGCTGCTACCGGTTTGTCATCAACGGAACACTGAGGGTGCCCGACCCCGCCTCGCGCGCCCAGCGCGACGATGTCCACGGTTTCAGTTGCGTCACCGATCATCGATCCTACCCGTGGAGCGCCGATGGCTGGCGGGGCCGGCCCTGGCATGAAAGCGTGATCTACGAATTGCATGTGGGCCTTCTCGACGGCTTTTCCGGCGTCTGTTCCTATCTGCCATACCTGAAGGACCTGGGCATAACAGCCATCGAACTGATGCCCGTCGGCGAGTTTCCCGGCTCCCGCAACTGGGGTTATGACGGCGTGCTGCCCTACGCCCCGGATTCATCCTACGGCTCGCCGGCGGACCTCAAACACCTGATCGACACCGCACATTCGCTCGGTTTGATGATCTATCTCGATGTGGTCTACAACCATCTC
The DNA here is from genome assembly GCA_041655035.1 of Porticoccaceae bacterium. Taxonomy (GTDB): domain Bacteria; phylum Pseudomonadota; class Gammaproteobacteria; order Pseudomonadales; family Porticoccaceae; genus NAT127. Next base: position 20,489 of record JBAZCN010000011.1, read on the forward strand.
GGAGCCGATGGCAACTACCTTCACCAATATGCCAGCGGCTTTTTCCGCGATGACATAGATACCCCCTGGGGTGCGGCCATCGATTTCCGACGCCCGGAAGTCAGAAATTTTTTCTGCGAGAACGCCTTGATGTGGATCATCGATTATCGCGTGGACGGCCTGCGCCTCGACGCGGTCCACGCCATCAAGGAGAAGGATTTCCTTGTCGAACTCGCCCGCCGCGTTCGCGGCGCCGCGGGACCTGATCGCCACGTCCACCTGATACTCGAAAACGAGGACAACAACGCTAGTCTTCTCGAGCACGGCTACGACGCCCAGTGGAACGACGATGGGCACAATGTGCTGCATACACTGCTCACGGCGGAAAAGAGCGGTTATTACGCAGAGTTCGCCTCCGATTCGACGGTCAAGCTGGCGCGCTTCCTGAAAGAAGGATTTATCTACCAGGGTGAACCCACCCGCGAGGGCACGCGGCGCGGCGAACCCAGCGGACATCTCGCGCCGACATCATTCGTGCTGTTCCTACAAAATCACGATCAGGTCGGCAACCGGGCCTTTGGCGAACGGCTGGTCACCCTGGCCGATAAAGATGCGCTCAAGGCCGCCGTGGCAATGATGCTGCTGTCACCGATGGTGCCGTTACTGTTCATGGGCGAGGAGTGGGGAACCAGGCAGCCCTTCCTGTTTTTTACCGACCACAAGGAGGAACTGGCGGAGGCAGTGCGGGAGGGACGCCAGAATGAGCTCAGCGACATTTCACCGTTTGCCGCGCAAACCGCCGGGCACACCATCCCCGACCCCAATGCCATCGATACATTTTCGAGTTCACGGCCCTACTCTGTATCCACCGAAGACCCGGAACACCAGTCATGGCGCGATTGGTACGCCGGGTTGTTGTCACTGCGCCGCGAACACATAACGCCACGCCTGGCCAAAGCCCGTTCCGGGGGCGTAACGGTACTCGCCGAAGGCGCTCTCTCCGCCTGCTGGGAACTCGATGATCGCAGTATCCTGCGCATCGATATCAATCTCGGCCAGGCCGCGGTGCCGCCTCGGCAACCCGTTGCCGCAGACGATATCCTTTTTTCCTACCGCGTCGATGTCCCGGGTGGGCCGATGTCCCCCGGCAGTATCGTCGTATCGTTGACGGAGTCCGCATGAGCGATATCTTGCTGGCCCGGCTGGCGAGGGCGGTGGGCATCAACATGGATTGGACAGATGCGTTCGGCAATCACCACAGGGTGACGGCGGAATCGCAGCGCGCGATTCTCGAAGAACTCGGCTTTCCCGCCGGCGGCGCCCAACAGATCACCGACAGCCTGCGCCATCTGGAGAATGTCCGGCAAACCGCGCCTCCTCCCCCGCTCGTCACCCATACCGAGGGTCAGCCCCTGGCCCTGACTCACCAGTTCAATGCAGGTACAGCGTACAAACTCACTCTCGAAAACGGCGAGGCGGCAGCGGGGAAGCTGGACGGCTCAGGCTCGTTGCCTCCTTTACCCCGCGGTTACCACCGGCTGCAGATAGATGATCTGCAAATGACATTGGCCATCGCGCCCCGGGCTTGCCCCAGTGTGGACACCCTCGTCAATCAGCAAAATGCCCGCCTCTGGGGGATCACCGCCCAACTGTATTCGTTGCGCCGCAAGGGCGACTGCGGCCTGGGAGATACGGGTGCGCTGGAAATACTGGCGCGCCAGATTGCCGCCAAGGGGGCGGACGCCCTGGCTATCAGCCCGGTGCATGCCATGTTCAGCGCCGATAGCAACAATTACAGCCCCTACTCGCCGTCCACCAGGCTGTTTTTCAACATTCTTCACTCAGCGCCCGATCTCGTGCTGGGCCGGGACGCGGTGAGCAGGGCCATTCGCCAATGCCACCTGCAACCTGAAATGGAGCGCCTGGAAGCCCTCGATCTGATCGACTGGCCCGCCGCCTCGGCCCTCAAACAGCGGCTATTGCGCCAGCTCTACACCAGCCTCGCCAGTGAAAACGGTGCCCTTGCCAATGATCTGACGGCATTTGTCAGGCAGGGAGGCGAGACTCTCTTCCAGCATTGCTGCTTTGAGGCGCTGCATGCCGCCATGCTCGAGTTACACAAATCCGGCGACTGGCGCCAGTGGCCGGATGATCTACGCAATCCCCACAGCCGTGCCGTCGCGAAATTCGCGGCTGATCATCGGGACGAAATCAATTTCCAGGGCTTCGCCCAGTGGTTGATGGTGCGCAGTCTCGAACGTGCGCAGCAGGCCGCCCGGGACGCCGGGATGAGGATCGGCCTGATCAGCGACCTGGCCGTCGGCGCCCACGGTGGCGGTAGTCAGACGTGGACGCACCAGGAAGAGTTCCTGCCCTCTGTCAGCGTCGGCGCCCCGCCCGACCTCCTCAACGGCCAGGGGCAGAACTGGGGTATCTCGGCATTTTCGCCCTCCGGAATGCGTCGCCACGGTTTCCGCGCCTTTATCGAAATGCTGCGCGCCAACCTCGCTTATTCCGGTGGCATGCGCATCGATCACGTCATGGGTCTCAAACGGCTCTGGGTGATACCCGCCAACAGCTCCCCCGACCAGGGCGCCTATCTCGATTATCCATTTGAAGACCAGATGCGACTGCTGGCACTGGAATCCTGGCGCCACCACGCGCTGGTCGTGGGCGAGGACCTGGGCACGGTGCCGCCCGGATTGCGCGACCAACTGGCCAGCCATAACATCCTCGGCACCCGCGTATTGTTGTTCGAACAGGAGGACAACCGATTCCATCCAGCCGCGACCTGGTCCGGCGATGCCCTGGCCACGACCACCACTCACGACCTTCCCTCCATCACCGGCTGGTTCCAAGGCCGGGATCTCGACTGGCGCCAGAAGGCCCTGCACAGCTCGATAGAACAGACGGAAAACGACCGGCAACAGCGCGCTACCGAAAAATCCGCATTGCTCTCGGCCCTGCAGCAGGGCGGGCATCTGCATGAAAGCGACGACAGCGCAAACGCAAGGCTGGCGGCGAGCATTGAATTTATCGGCAGTACCCCGGCGCCACTGGCCCTCGTGCCGCTGGAGGACCTGATGGGCACTGAAGAGCAACCCAATCTTCCCGGCCCGGGAGATATTCATCCCAACTGGCGGCGGCGCTGGGCAATGGGCGTGGAGGATATACTCTCAGAGCCGCAGGTCGAAAGCCGCGTGCAGTGCCTTGCAAAGGCCAGGCAAGCCAGCAGGAACGCCGCTCATGAATGAACTCCGGGCCACCCTCCGACTGCAGTTTCACAGGGGCTTCACCTTGCGCGATGCAGTGCCCCTGGTGCGTTACTTTGCCAGCCTTGGTATCAGCCATATCTACGCCTCGCCGCTGCTCGCCGCCAGGCCGGGTTCGCTGCACGGCTACGATGTCGTGGATCCCACCCGCATCAATCCTGAACTGGGCGGCGAACCGGCCCTGGGGGAGCTGGTCAGGGAATTGCGCAAACACGAGATGGGGCTGATCCTGGATATCGTCACCAACCACATGGCGGTGGGCGGCGACGCCAACCCCTGGTGGCTGGATGTCCTCGAATGGGGGCCTGGGAGCCCTTATGCGCATTTTTTCGATATCCAGTGGCAATCCCCCGATCCTTTCCTGCACGGCCGGCTGCTGGTGCCCTTCCTGCGCACGGATTACGCCGAGGTATTGACCGCGGGTGAAATCGAACTGCACTTCGACCCGGCGGCGGGGGCCTTCTACACCGCCCACCAGCGGCACCGCTTTCCTCTGCGCCCTCCCTCCTACCGGCTGTTGTTGTCCGCCACCGGCGACTCCAGGATCGACGAGCTGGCGCGGAGGTTCGACACCCTGGGACGCGCTGCCGACGCCCGGCACAAGGCCCGGGCACTGCGCGGAGAACTCGCGGATCTGGCAAAGTCCGATAGCGTTCGCCAGGCCATCCACCATGGCATGGCCAGCTACAGTGCCGACACGAAACAGGGCGCGCTGAAGCTGCACCGATTATTGGAACTGCAGTATTACCGGCTCGCCAGCTGGCGCACCGCCTCGGACGACATAAACTGGCGGCGCTTTTTCGATGTCAATGAACTGGGTGGCTTGCGCGTCGAGGATCCCGACGTATTCGAAGCCACCCATGGCAAGGTCTTCGAACTCATCGAGCGCGGCTGGATCGACGGCCTGCGCATCGACCATGTCGATGGCCTGGCCAATCCCCACGCCTACTGCCGCAAACTGCGCCGGCGAATAAACCGGCTCCTGCCCCAACGATCCCCTCTTCCGGCAAGCGAACCGTTTCCCATCTATGTGGAAAAGATCATTGGCGAGGGCGAGCGCCTGCCCGCCGATTGGGGTGTCACCGGCACTACCGGCTACGAGTTCATGAACCAGGTCTCGCTGCTGCAGCACGATCCCCATGGCGAAACCCCGCTCGCAGCGTTGTGGACCGGGCTGAGCGGACGGCCAGCGGACTTCAGGGAAGAAGTCTACAAAGCGCGTAAACTGGTGCTCGCCGGTTCCCTGGCCGGCGACCTGGAAACCGTCGCCCAGGGCCTGCTGCAGCTGGCCCGGCAGAATCTGCAGACCCGCGACCTTACACTCGGCTCGATCCGCCGGGCACTGACGGAACTTATCGCCCACTTTCCCGTATACCGCACCTATGCCGGCGCCTGCGGCCGCTCCGGGCAAGACGACAGGTTTTTCCAGGTCGCGCTTGAAGGCGCACGCGAGGTTCTTTCCGAGGCCGATTGGCCGGTGCTGGACAGGCTTGCACGCTGGCTCGGCGGACAACCCTTGAGGGAGGTTCCGGCCGGCGGGGAGCGGCGCTTGCGAAAGAGTATCCTGGCGCGGTTTCAGCAGTTGACCTCGCCCGCCGCCGCCAAGGCGGTGGAAGATACCGCCTGCTACCGCGCCGGCATTCTGCTGTCGCGCTATGAGGTCGGCTCTGACCCCCATAATTTCAGCGCGGCACCCGACGCGTTTCACGATGACTGCCGGCAACGGGCCATCGACTTCCCGGACAACCTCCTGGTCAGCGCCACCCACGATAACAAGCGCGGAGAAGATACCCGCGCCCGGCTGGCTGTTCTCAGCGAACGCCCGGCATGGTTCGCCGCCCTGGTGGCGCAATGGCGGGAACTCGCCACGCCACTGCGCCAAGTGCTGGCAAACGGGCCGGCGCCCACGCCGGGCGATGAATTGATTCTTTACCAGACCCTGCTCGGCAGCTGGCCACCGGGACTCGACCCGGAGGACAGAGCAGGCATGGAGAATTACCGCGAACGCCTCGCTGGCTGGCAGGAAAAAGCCCTCCGCGAAGCCAAACTGGAAAGCAGCTGGAGCGCCGTGAACAGGCCTTACGAAGGCGCATGCAAGGCATTTCTGGCCGGGCTGTTAACGGGCAGCCAGGCTCCCCGCCTGCGCCATTCGCTGGCCGAAGCTGCAGCCGAACTGGCCCCGGCAGGCGCCCTCAACAGTTTGGGCCAGTGCCTGCTGCGCATGACGGCACCGGGCGTCCCCGATCTCTACCAGGGCGCCGAGTTCTGGGATTTCAGTCTTGTCGACCCGGACAATCGCCGCCCGGTGGATTACCAGGCAAGGCTGACAGCCCTCGCCACGGCGTCGAAAAAACAGCAGCTGCTGGAACATTGGCAGAGCGGAGGGATCAAACAATGGCTTATCCGGTGCGCGCTGTTGGCAAGGCGCAAACAACCACAGCTGTTCCGCCGCGGGGACTATCTGCCGCTAGCGGTGGAGGGGGAGCATGCCGGCCAGGTCATCGCTTTCGCGCGCCGCCACCAGGGGAACTACATGATTGCCGTCGCCCCGGTGCGCAGCGCCAGCCTGCTGGCAGGACAGACCGCCCCCCATATCCCGCCCGGGCGCTGGCGGAACACCCGGATCAACCTGCCGGCCCCGCTGGGCGCGCCTGCGCTCGCCGGCGTATTCTCCGATGCGCCGATTCAGTCGTCCGCCGGCAGCATATCCGTGTCCGATGTGCTGGCGGATTTCCCGGTCAATATGATTTTTTCGACCTCTTATCGTGAGGAGTGATGTCATGAGTGACGATACAACAGGTATCCGTGAACTTGCCTACCAGATATGGGAATCGGAGGGTCGGCCGGACGGCCAGCACCACCGTCATTGGCAGATGGCCTGCAAACTGGCTGAGGCTCAAACACAACAAGCTCCGCAGCCGCTGGTTCGCACCACGGTCACCAAGCCCAGGGCCGCCCCCGAAAAATCATCCGCGGCCGACAAGCCGGCGAGCGGGCGCAAGGCCCTCACGCCCAGGTCTCGCCCCGCAAAAACAACCAAACCTGCCAGCTGATCATCGCAATGCAGCTCTCCTGGCATACGCCAGAACGGACGAGGTAATCCGATGACCAGCAACCATCCTCTCGATCAACCCGCGGCGCCGGACGTAAAACAAGCGTCGCCGGTCGCGGAAGGCCAGCCGTTCCCTCTGGGCGCCACCTGGGATGGGCTCGGCGTCAACTTCGCCCTGTTTTCGGCACACGCCACCCGGGTCGAACTCTGTTTGTTCGACAGCAGCGGGGAGACCGAGCTGGAGCGCATCGAGCTGCCCGAATATACCGATGAGATCTGGCACGGCTATCTGCCCGACGCCCATCCCGGCATGCTCTATGGGTATCGGGTGCACGGCCCCTACGAGCCGGAGGCGGGCCACCGCTTCAATCCCAACAAATTGCTCATCGACCCCTATGCAAAGCAGCTTGCAGGCAAGCTTGAATGGAATCCAGCACTGTTCGGCTATACCGTGGGCCACGATGATGGCGACCTGAGTTTCGACGAGCGCGATAGCGCGCCCTTTATTCCCAAGGGCAAGGTCATCGATCCGGCTTTTACCTGGGGCGACCAACAGCGCAGACGGGTGCCCTGGAACGAGACCATCCTCTACGAAGTCAATGTGCGCGGCATCAGCATGCGGCACCCCGCGGTTCCGGAACCCTTCCGCGGGACCTTCGCGGGATTGATGAACGCCGAACTGCTCGCTCATATCAAGTCCTTGGGAGTCACCAGCGTAGAGCTTTTGCCGATACACAGCTTTGTCAACGAGCAGCATCTGCTGGAAAAGGGCCTGAGCAACTATTGGGGCTACAACAGCATCGGCTTTTTCGCTCCGCACGAACCCTACCTGGCCCGGGGCACCGTCAATGAATTCAAGGAAATGGTCGCGCGCCTGCATCACGCCGGGCTCGAGGTAATTCTCGACGTCGTCTACAACCATACCGCCGAAGGCAACGAACTCGGCCCCACCCTGTCGATGCGAGGTATCGACAATTCCAGCTACTACCGGCTTGCGCCGGACAACAAGCGCTACTACGTCAACGACTCCGGAACCGGCAACACGCTCGATCTCGGGCACCCCTGTGTGTTGCAGATGGTTACCGATTCATTGCGCTACTGGGCGACCGAGATGCGCGTCGACGGCTTCCGCTTCGACCTGGCGACCATCCTGGCGCGCCACCATGACGGCTTTGACGAGCGCCACGGCTTTCTGGTCGCCTGTCGCCAGGACCCGATCCTCAGCAAAGTGAAATTGATCGCCGAACCCTGGGATTGTGGGCCCGGAGGCTACCAGGTGGGCGGTTTCCCCCCCGGCTGGGCCGAGTGGAACGACCTTTTCCGCGACGATGTCAGGGCTTACTGGCGCGGCGATGAGAGCACCCTGCCCGTCCTCGCCAGACGCCTGACCGCGTCGGGGGATCATTTCAATCAACGCGGCCGCCGCCCCAACGCCTCGGTCAATTTCATCACCGCCCACGACGGCTTCACCCTGCGCGATGTGGTTTCCTACAACGACAAACACAATGAGGCCAATGGCGAGGACAATAACGATGGCCACAGTAACAATCTGTCGTGGAATCACGGTCATGAAGGCGAGACCGACGACGAGGAAATCCGCAGCCTTCGCATGCGCCAGATGCGCAATTTGCTCGCCACCCTGATCTTGTCCCAGGGCACGCCGATGCTGCTGGCGGGCGATGAATTCAGCCGCACCCAGCAAGGCAACAACAACGTCTACTGTCAGGACAACGAGCTGGGCTGGACCGACTGGAACCTGGATGACGAGGGCCGCAGCCTCCTCCAGTTCACCCGCCGGCTGATCCATCTGCGGCACCGCTACCCGATCCTGCGGCGCGGCCGGTTTCTGGTCGGTATGTACAACGAAGATCTCGGCGTCAAGGACATCACTTGGCTGGCGCCCTCGGGAGAGGAAATGACCGAAGATCACTGGCACGACAGCCAGCGGCGCTGCATGGGCATGCTGCTCGACGGCCGCGCCCAGCCGACCGGCATCCGCCGCGGCGGCGAGGATGCGACACTGCTGCTGATCGTCAATTCCCACCACGAAACAGTGAATTTCTCGTTGCCGGCGCTTGACAGTGCATGTGGCTGGCGCTGTCTGGTCGATACCAACCAGCCAGCAAAACGGCCCGTTGGCCGGATGGACGCCGGCACCCAGATGACGGTACCCAGCCGCTCGCTGTTATTGTTTGAATTGGAAAGCCCACAGGAGTGACCACTCGGGATGACATCATCACGTGAATAAGCCCACCCTCCTTGTCGCGCCCGGCACCCGGTGCGCTGCGCCGGTCCACTCGATCCGCATAATGACGGCGAACGTACACAAGGGCTTCACGATTCTCAACCGGCGCTTCATCCTGCCGGAACTGCGCGCCGCCGTCCACGCCCTGTCGGCAGACATAGTATTCCTTCAGGAAGTCATCGGTGCCCACCAACGCCACGCCAAACGGCATCTCTCCTGGCCCGCCACGCCTCATTACGAGTATCTCGCCGACACCATGTGGCCCGATTTTGCCTATGGCCGCAATGCCGTCTACCCCGATGGCGATCACGGCAATGCCCTGCTGTCCAAGTTTCCAATCCTGCGTTACGACAATCTCGACGTCACCATCAGCGGTACCGAAGAGCGCGGCCTGCTGCACTGCGTGCTCGATGTGCCCGGGCAGAACGACGTTCACGCGATCTGCGTTCACCTCGGCCTGCGCGAAGCGCACCGCCGCCAGCAGCTGCAGCTGCTATGCCAGCTGCTGGATTCGCTGCCGCCGGCACACCCGGTCGTTGTCGCCGGCGATTTCAACGACTGGCGCCAGCGCGCCAATGAGGTGCTGGCCGGACGCGAGATGCACGAGGCCTTCGTGCGCGCCAACGGCGTCGCGGCAAAAAGCTATCCGGCGCGCTGGCCGCTACTTTGTCTCGATCGGATCTATGTTCGCAACGCCACCACCCATAATCCTGAAGTTCTCTCCCGCAGGCCCTGGTCGCATTTATCCGACCATGCGCCGCTGGTGGTTGAGGTACGGCTATGACATTCGACTGGCAGGACGGCAATAAACTGCAACTTCTCATCAATGGCGAGCAGTTCTTCCCCCGCGTTTTCGACTGCATTCGCTCGGCCAAGCGGGAGATCCTCCTCGAAACGTTTATTGTTTTTGCCGACAAGGTCGGCATCGAACTCAAGGATGCACTGCTCGATGCCGCCAGCCGCGGCGTGCGCATCGAAGTGACAGTGGATGGCTACGGCACCGCGAACCTCGACGGCGACTATATTGCGGATCTGGTTCACGCCGGTGTGCATATCCGTATGTTTGACCCCAAGCCGCGTTTTCTCGGCATGCGGACCAATCTGTTTCGCCGCCTGCACCGCAAGATCGTCGTGGTCGATGGCGAGGTCGCCTTTATCGGCGGCATCAACTTCAGCGCCGATCACCTCATGGATTACGGGCCCAAGGCCAAACAGGACTATGCCGTGGAGGTGCGCGGCCCCATCGTCAACGATATCCGCAAGACCGGGCGGGACATCCTCCGCGAATGCGCGGCAATCGACGATCTGCCGGTCATCAAGCCGGTGACCGAGCATCAGGGCGAAGTGCGGATAAAGCTCGTGGTGCGCGACAACGCCAGGCACCGCACCGATATCGAAATTCAGTATATCCGCGCATTGCGCAACGCCAGGGACCGGGTGACCCTCGCCCACGCCTATTTTCTACCCAGCTACCGCCTGTTGCGCGAGCTGCGCAACGCCGCGCGGCGCGGCGTGGAGGTTACCCTGATACTGCAGGGCGAGCCCGATATGCGCTGGGCCAGCATGTTCTCCAGCCTGTTGTACAATTACCTGCTGCGCCATGACGTGATCATCTACGAGTACTGCCAGCGCCCGCTGCACGGCAAGGTGGCCGTTGTCGACAGCGATTGGGCTACCGTGGGATCGAGCAATCTCGACCCCCTCAGCCTGTCGCTTAACCTCGAAGCCAACCTGGTGATTTCAGACCCGGCGCTCAACACCCAGCTTCGCAAACATCTCAATTCCCTGGCCACTGATCATTGCGACAGAATCTCTCTGCAGCTGGCGGCAAGAGGATATTGGTGGCGGGCCCCATTGATCTTCATCTGCTTCCACTTTCTGCGCCATTTCCCTGACCTCGTCGGCATGCTGCCGGCGCATACCCCGAAACTGGAGCTGCCGGCCATCGATGAAAACATCGAACCCGACGACTTGCAGTGCAGCCAGGAAAAATTCTGACATGACCTCCGCTGACCACTCCGCCGATACCAGGGAAAGGCGGCGCTCGCCCTGGAAGAACAGGCTGAAACACGGTGTTACCGCCTGTTTTTTCGTTCTCGTGCCGGTGCTGTTGTTCATGCTTCTCCGCGATACCGACTGGCAGGAAGTCAAGGAGGCGCTGCAAGGCTACCGCATACGCACTCTGCTTGGCGGCGCGGCCATCGCCGGTCTCAGCTTTCTGGTGTTCAGCAGCTACGATTTGCTCGGGCGCATCTACACCGGTCACAGGTTGCCGGTAAGGCAGATATTGCCGCTGGCCTTCGTGTGCTACGCATTCAATCTCAATTTCGGCGCCTGGGTGGGCGGCGTTGCGCTGCGTTACAGGCTCTACTCGCGGCTCGGCCTGAAAGCCCCCACCATTACCGGTGTGTTGAGTATCAGCCTGATCACCAACTGGCTCGGCTATATGCTGGTGGCCGGCACGCTGTTTTCGTTCCGCCTGATGGCGGTGCCGTCAGGCTGGAAGATAAACGTCGTTACCCTGCAGTTCATAGGTTTTGGTCTGCTGGCCGTGTCATTCACTTATCTTCTCGCGTGCCGCTTGGCGAAGCGCCGGTCGTGGCAGTGGCGCAAGCACCAGATCACTCTGCCTTCCCTCAAGCTGGCATCGATGCAGGCTTTTCTCGGCGCCCTCAACTGGCTGCTGATGGCGGCGCTGATTTATCTGCTGTTGCCCGAGCAGGCGTTCTACCCGAGCGTGCTGGCGATCCTGATGGTGAGCAGTATTGCCGGGGTGATCACCCATATACCCGCCGGATTGGGTGTTCTGGAAGCGGTGTTCATCGCCCTGCTCAAGGCCGACATCGCAACCGGCGCGCTGATGGCGGCCTTGATCGCGTACCGGGCCGTCTATTTCCTGCTGCCATTGTCCTTTGCCCTGGTCATTTACCTGGTGATGGAAAAGCGGGCCAAAAAAACGGGTGGCGACAGCCGCGGCGCCGCGGACGCCTTATAGCGGCGCTGCACCCGGCGGCCGCAGAACAAGCGTTCCCAACGGTGGCAGGTCCAGCGCCAGCGACCGGGGCTGGCCATGGCGGGCGCTATTCTCGGTGTGAAGGTGCCCCATGGAACCGGCGTTCGATCCGCCGTAGCTGCCGGCATCGCTGTTCAGCGCCACCGTCCAACTCCCCTCGCGGGGCACCCCGATGAGGTAGCCGGAGCGTGGCACCGGTGTAAAGTTATGGACCACCAGCACCTGTTGGTCAGGGCCGTCACCGCCAGGTTCATAACCCGCTCCGCAACCCTGCCCATGACGCAGCCACGCATATACGCTGTTTTGCTGGTCGTCGCCGATCAGCCACTGGAATCCCTCCGCCCGGGTATCGAGCTGGTGCAGGGCGGGCTCGGTTCGATACAACCGGTTCAGGTCCTTGACAAGGCGCTGTACGCCCTGGTGCTCAGGCTGTTGCAGCAGCTCCCACTCCAGTTGGCCGTCGTGGTCCCACTCGCGCCATGAACCGAACTCCGATCCCATGAACAGCAGCTTTTTACCCGGATGGGTCCACATAAAACTGAGATAGAGACGCAGGTTGGCGAACTTCTGCCAGCGGTCGCCGGGCATTTTTTCCAGCAGCGAGCGCTTGCCATACACCACTTCGTCGTGAGAGACAGGGAGAATGAATTTCTCGTTGAAGGCATACAAGAGGCCAAAGGTGAGCAGGTGGTGATGGTAGCGGCGGTTGACCGGGTCTTCGCTGATGTACTTGAGGCTATCGTGCATCCAGCCCATGTTCCATTTATAGGAAAACCCGAGGCCGCCTTCCTGCGTGGGGTGGCTGACACCCGGAAAGGATGTCGATTCCTCGGCAATCACCAGGGCGCCCGGAACTTCGCTGTTGACCACATCATTCAAGTGGCGGATGAAATCAACGACCTCGAGATTTTCCCGCCCGCCGTACTTGTTGGGGATCCATTCGCCGTCCTGGCGCGAGTAATCGCGGTACAGCATCGACGCCACCGCATCCACACGCAAGCCATCCACATGAAACTGCCGCAGCCAGTGGAGCGCCGAGGCCAGCATGAAACCGTGCACTTCGCGACGGCCGAGGTTGTAGATGTAGGTGTCCCAGTCCTGGTGCAGGCCCTCGAACGGATGCTCATATTCGTAGAGCGCGGTGCCGTCGAAGCGGCCGAGGCCGTGGGCATCGTTGGGAAAGTGCGCCGGCACCCAGTCCAGGATGACGCCGATCTCCGCACGGTGGCAGGCATCGACAAATGCGGCGAAGTCATGGGGGCTGCCATAGCGGGCGGTCGGGGCAAATTGCGACAATACCTGGTACCCCCACGAGCCGCCAAAGGGGTGCTCCATGATCGGCATCAGCTCGATGTGGCTGAAGCCCATCTCCACGACATAGGGAATCAATCTTTCCCCCAGCTCCTGCCAGTTGAACGGGCGCCCCTGGTCTTGGTGCCGCTGCCAGGAGCCCGCATGGAGCTCATAGATCGACATCGCGGTCGCCAGACCCTGGCGCTGCTCGCGCCGTGCCATCCAGTCGTGGTCCCGCCAGGCGTAGCTGAATGGTTCCGCCACTATCGATGCGGTGGCTGGCGGCCTTTCCGTGCGCAGCGCCAGGGGATCGGCGCGCAGCGGCAGGAGCCCCCGGGCGCCGAGGATTTCGTATTTGTAGGCCTCGCCCGGCTGCAGCCGCGGAATGAACAGCTCCCACAAACCGCTGGCATGCCTCCGGCGCATCGGGTGCCGGCGCCCATCCCAGCTGTTGAAATCGCCGACCACGGAGACACGGCGCGCGTTGGGCGCCCACACCGCGAAACGCACGCCGGGAGTGGTGTCGACCTCCATGACCTGGGCACCCAGGCAGTGCGCCAGGTCGCGGTGGTTGCCTTCGGCGAAAAGGTGGATGTCCATGTCGCTCAGCAGTACGCCGAAAGAATAGGGATCCTCGCTTTCCTGGAGGCCGCCGGCCCAGCGGATCCGCAAGCGATAGGCCATGGCTGAAGGCACAGCGGCAACAAACAGGCCGGGGACCTGGGGCTGTGTCATTGCCGCCAGGCTGAGGCCGGTACCTGCATCGATCACGTCGACCGCCAGGGCATCGGGCAGGTAGGCGCGCACTACCCAGGTGTCGGCGCTGCGATGCAATCCCAGGACGGCGAACGGGTCGGAATGCTCGGCGCGCACCAGGGCCCGGGCGTCCGCCTCCGCTATATCGAGGAGGGGGGCCGCGCCCTGTTCACTGCTCGTCACTGTGAGAACTCCCCGCTCTGTTCGGCCAGCTCCGCCAACCCCTGCAGCGGCACGCCGACCCAGTCTGGCCGGTGCGCCGTCTCATAGAGAATTTCGTAGCTGGCCTTCTCGATACTGAACAGCATCAGCGCTGACATTTCGCCCCGCGCGGACTGCCAGTCGTGGGGCACCTCCGCCGCCGCCAGCCAGTAGGCGTCCAGAAATGCCCTGCGGGACTTCGCCCGATAGGCAGTGACAATGACCTCCCTGGCGTCTTCGGCCTGCGCTGAGGTGTCGGCGTGCTGGGCGTCGCGGCGCGCCATGGACGCCGCGTAATCAATGGAGCGCAGAATCCCGGCCACGTCCTTGTAAGGGCTGGATCTGGCCCGCCGCTCCGCCAGCGGCCGGGCGGGCTCACCCTCGAAATCGATCAGATAGGCATCGCGCTGCACCACCAGAACCTGGCCCAGGTGAAGGTCGCCATGCACCCGGCAACGCAGCCCGCCAATGGTGTTGCGCGCCAGCGCCTGGATGGTGTCGACCAGCCACTCGCGGTGCTGCAGCAGCCCGTCGAGCTGGGCCGCGGCGCGTTCGTCCAGCTCGCCGCGCAGCGCCTGCACCGCCGCCAGCGCCGCATCAAGTTGCTTGCCGATGCTTGCCGCCCAGGCAGCGGCGTCTGCCGCGCTGGTCGCTTGCGAGCTGAAGTCCGGATTGCCGGTGTCACCCGCGAGCAACTGGTGCATCTCACCCAGGCGCTGGCCGAGCAGGCTGGCAAAGGTTTCAAGTTCACTGAGGGCGGTATACTGGTTTTCCTGCTGCGACATCCCGCCCTCCAGCTGATCGCGGATCGCTCGTTGCAACGTTGCCTGCGTCCACTCCCAGGCATCTCCCTGACTGTCCAGATAGCCCTGCAATACCATCAGCGCCCAGGGTTCGCCGTCCTCTCCGATGCGCTGCACATGGCCAAGCAGCGGCGCGCAATGAGTGAAGCCCTTGCCGGTGAGAAAGGCGCCGACTTCCAGTTCAGGATGAATGCCAGGGCGGACCTGGCGGATCAGCTTGAGTACCATGGTGCCGCCGATCACCACTGAACTGTTGGTCTGCTGGACAGACAACCAGGCGACCTCGAGATCGTCCGCCACCGCCATGCCGGCCAGCACCTCCGAGCCGGTAAACACCAGCGGCCCCCTGTCACTGTCGATACGACTGCCATTCTGCATATGCTCTATCACTGCGCGAACGAAACTTTCCTGGGTGAAGGCATCCGTCATCAGGCCCATTTCGCGACCGCGACGGATACGCGCCATTGCCAGCTGCCGGGACAGGACACTGCTGTGGTCTTCACCGATAAAGCCCAGCGGCAGCTGATAGTACTCGGAACCCGCCTCCGAGCGGACTTCGATTTCACTGAGCAGCAGCGGCTGCGGGTCCTTGCCGAGGGGCACTGCAGAAAGAATGTTGACCGCCGCCGGGTGCTGACCGGCGAACCAGCGGCGCTTGGACAGGTAGGTGGGCAAGGTCTCACGTTCGAGCACGGCGCGCAAGCGGCTATCCAGCACCTCGCCCAGCTGATCCTTGATGACCAGGGTGGCCATCTCGGGCATTTGCTCGGGCGGCTCCGTGTGCCAGCTCGGCATCTGACTTTGCTCGGCCAGATAGAACCAGTAAAAACCGTACGGCGGCAACGTCAGCAGGTAGCTGAGATCGCCGATGGGAGGGAAGGCACTGCCGCCCATCATTTCCACCGGCACCTTGCCGGCAAAGGCGCCGAGATCGAGTTCGACCGCCTGCGCGGCCCTGGAAACATTGGCCACGCAAAGAATGGTATCGGTGGCGCCATCGCCGGCGGTGTATTCGCGAAGGTAGGCGAGAATACGGCGGTTGGCCGGCGCCAACATTTTCAGCGTGCCGCGGCCAAAGGCTTTCTGCTGCTTGCGCACCATCAATATCCGCCTCGTCCAGTTGAGCAGCGAATGGGGGTCCGCCAGCTGCGATTCGACATTGATGGTCTGGAAACCGTACAGGGGATCCTGGATGGGCGGTAAAACCATCGTCGCAGGATTGGCCTGGGAGAAACCGCCATTGCGATCGATGGACCACTGCATGGGAGTGCGCACGCCATCGCGATCGCCGAGAAAGATATTGTCGCCCATACCCAGTTCGTCGCCATAGTAAAGGGTCGGGGTGCCGGGCATCGACAGCAGCAGGCTGTGCAACAGCTCTATGCGGCGGCGATCGCGCTCCATCAGCGGCGCCAGGCGGCGGCGGATGCCCAGGTTGATGCGCGCCCGGTGATCCGCGGCATAGTAATTCCACAGATGATCGCGCTCGTGGTCAGTCACCATCTCCAGTGTCAGCTCATCGTGATTGCGCAAAAATATCGCCCACTGGCAATTGGCGGGAATGTCCGGTGTCTGGCGCAGGATATCGGTGATGGGAAACCTGTCTTCCTGGGCGAGGGCCATATACATGCGCGGCATCAACGGAAAGTGAAAGGCCATATGACATTCATCGCCCTCGCCCTTTTCATTGCCGCCGAAATACAGCTGGGTGTCCTCGGGCCATTGGTTGGCTTCAGCCAGCAGCATACGGTCCGGATACAGGCGATCGAGCTCGGCGCGGATCTTCTTGAGCACCACATGGGTTTCCGGCAGGTTCTCGTTATTGGTGCCATCCCGTTCGATCAGGTAGGGAATGGCATCGAGCCGCAAGCCGTCCACGCCCATGTCCAGCCAGAACCGCATGACCGCCAGCACCTCCTTGAGCACCTGGGGGTTGTCGAAATTCAGATCCGGCTGATGTGAATAGAAACGGTGCCAAAAATATTGCCCCGCCACCGGGTCCCAGCTCCAGTTGGATTTCTCGGTATCGAGAAAGATAATGCGCGTCCCGGCATATGTCTGGTCATTGTCGGACCAGACATAGTAATTGCGCGCCGCCGACCCGCGCTTGGCCAGCCGCGCCCGTTGAAACCAGGGATGCTGGTCCGATGTGTGATTGATGACCAGCTCACAGATAACCCTCAGGCCGCGCTTGTGGGCTTCGCCAATGAACCGCCTGGCATCGCCCATATCGCCATAATCCGGGTGCACGGCGCGGTAATTGGCGATGTCGTAACCATCATCGCGGCGCGGCGAAGGGTAAAATGGCAGCAGCCATATGGTGTTCACACCCAGATCGGCGATGTAGTCGAGCTTGGCAATCAGGCCCGGGAAGTCGCCGATCCCGTCACTATTGGAATCGAAAAAGGATTTCACATGGACCTGGTAGATAATGGCGTCCTTGTACCAGAGGGGGTCCTGAGTAAAAGCGGCGCCGCGTTTTTTTCTACCCATCTTTCCACCCATACTGGTCATCCGCTTGTGATGGTTGCAAACGCCAGATACCAAACGGCCGGCGCCAGGGTTCAATGCGCATCCACTGGTTCTTGCCTCGCCACGTCCAGGTATGGCCTGTCATCAGATCCTCCCCGGCCATGACCGCATCATCAGGCAGGCCGAACTCCCACACGGGCAGTTCGAAATGGGCTTCCTGAGCGTTGTCGGGGTCGAGACTGATGGCAACCAGAACAAAATTGGACAGGTCCGCGGTGCGCTTGCCAAACAGCAGGATGTTGTCATTCCAGGCGTTGTACATCTGCAATCCCAGATGGGTCTGCAAGGCGGGGTTGTCGCGGCGGATACGGTTGAGGTGGGTTATCTCGGCTACGATATTGCCCTCAGCCTGATAATTGCGGGGCTTGATCTGATACTTTTCAGAATCGAGGTATTCCTCCCTGCCCGGCACTGGCGTGGCTTCACAGATCTCGAAGCCCGAGTACATGCCCCATAGACCCGAACCCATGGCCGCCAGGGCGGCGCGGATCAGAAAGCCGGCACGGCCGGAATGATGGAGAAAGCGGGGATTGATGTCCGGCGTGTTGACAAAGAAATTTGGCCGGTAGCAGTCGCGCCAGGGACGCTGGTTCAGTTCGGTGAAATACTGTTGCAGCTCCTGCTTGGTAGTGCGCCAGGTGAAATAGGTGTAGCTCTGGCTGAAACCCAGTTTGCCGAGACGCGCCATCATTGCCGGCCGGGTAAACGCCTCTGCCAGGAAAATCACCTCGGGATGGCGGCGGCGGATATCCGCGATCAGCCACTCCCAGAACGGCAGCGGCTTGGTGTGGGGATTATCGACGCGAAACAGGGTTACCCCGCGGTTTACCCAGGTCAGCACCAGATCCCGCAATGCCAGCCACAGATCGGGCATCGCCGCCGCAGCATAAAAATCCACATTGACGATATCTTCGTATTTCTTCGGAGG
This sequence comes from Porticoccaceae bacterium, assembly GCA_041655035.1. Classification (GTDB taxonomy): domain Bacteria; phylum Pseudomonadota; class Gammaproteobacteria; order Pseudomonadales; family Porticoccaceae; genus NAT127. Next base: position 38,563 of record JBAZCN010000011.1, read on the forward strand.
ATTTTCCGCGTGGCGGAGGCTCCCGTCGGGCCGCCAGTTGAACCAGCCGGGGTGCTCCCGCAGCCAGGGGTGATCCGGTGAACACTGGATGGCGAAGTCCAGTGCGATTTCGATATCAAGCGCGCGTGCCGCAGCGACCAGCCGGAGAAAATCCTGCAGCGAGCCGAGCTGCGGATGGAGCGCATCGTGGCCGCCCTCATGGCTGCCGATGGCATAGGGGCTGCCGGGGTCGTTCTCGCCCGCTACCAGGGCATTGTTGGGGCCTTTCCGGTGGGTCCGCCCAATGGGATGAACAGGCGGAAAATACAGCACATCGAACCCCATGGCACTGATCTCCGGCAGACGTTCGATGACATCCGCGAAGGTGCCGTGACGCCGGGGGTCGCTGGTGGCGGAGCGGGGAAACAGTTCGTACCAGCTGGCAAATTCCGCAGCCGGTCGCTCCACATCCACCGGATAGGTCCGGCTTCGCACTGTGTGCAGCCTCGGTTCCGCCGCCGATACTGTCTGCGCAGCATCGGCCGACAGCAACAGGGCGACCTTGTCATCGCTTCGTTCGCTGGCGGCCAGCGCGTCGATAAGCGCCTGAACCGGGGCGTCGCGCCCGGCGGCCACCCCGCTGCCAATGTCGCGCAGCAGCTGTTCGCCCTCCTGCAGTTCAAGATCGAGGTTCATGCCGGCGGCGAATTTCTTGCGCAGCTCATCACAGTAGGTGAGATAGCTGTCCAGCCAGGCCTCGACATGGAACTCCACCCTTGCCGGCTTCTCACAGACAAACTGCGCCTGCCAGTGATCGTTACCCAGGTTGCGCAGGGGCACCGCCTGCCTTGCGCCTGCGCCCGCCCTGCGCCACACGAGTTGCGCGGAGAGCTGATCGTGGCCGTCGGCAAATATCACCGCCTGAACTATCACCGGACGGCCAGCCACCGCCTTGGCGGCAAAGCGCCCTTCTTCGACCACGGGATGCAACGCCTCGATGGCGATGCGCGGCAACCCGAGGGCCTTGTCGACCGTCAGCATCGCTGGAGAGGTTGGCTTTTTTCTCTGTCCCGGCATCTTCGCGGCCTCGCCGGCGCCCTGTATCGCGCCGGATCACTTGACATATCGGATCGCCCATCGGCCAACTGCGGACGGGATAACTATGGGGTACGCCGGCACCTTCTTCCCGCCCCGACGCGCCTGCGGCGCGACTGAACCCGGAATCAGGGTTCAACCATTGACCACACTACCGCCATTGACATGCAACACCTGGCCATTGACGTAGCTCGAGTCAGCGCATGCCAGATAGACATAGCTGGGGCCCAGTTCCGCAGGCTGGCCGGGCCGGCCCAAGGGCGTATCGGCGCCAAACGTCTTCACTTTGTCTGCGCCGAATGTCGACGGGATCAGCGGCGTCCAGATGGGCCCCGGCGCCACGGCGTTGACCCGGATGCCTCGTTCGGCCAGATTGAGCGACAGCGAGCGGGTGAAGGACGTGATGGCGCCCTTGGTGGCGGAATAATCCAGCAACCGGGGACTGCCTTTATAAGCGGTCACAGACGTGGTGTTGATTATCGCCGCCCCTTTCTTCATATGGGGCAGCGCCGCCTTGGTGAGCTGGAACATGGCGAAAATATTGGTCCTGAAGGTCTTCTCCCACTGTTCTTCGCTGATATCCTCGAGACGCTTCTGCGGATGCTGCTCAGCGGCATTATTCACCAGGATGTCCACGCGTCCCCACCTGGCGACGGTCTCATTGATCGCTTTCAGGCAGTGACCGCGGTCCGCTGCGTCTCCGGCAAACATGATGACCTCCCTGCCGGTTTTCTCCACCTCACTCCTGGTGAACTCGGCGTCCTTGTGCTCTTCCAGGTACAGCATCACGATATCTGCACCTTCCCTCGCAAAATGAATCGCCACCGCTCGCCCGATGCCACTGTCAGCGCCGGTAATGATCGCCACTTTGCCCGCGAGTTTGTCGGAAGCCTTGTAGGACTCGAAGATATAGACCGGATCCGGACGCATTTCATCTTCATGTCCGGGGCGCTGGTTCTGATGCTGCGGGGGGAGAGTCTGTTCGGACATGGCAACCTCGGGGAAAATGAGTACCGTCAGGAGTGTGACAGGTCAATGAAACCGTTGGTTCCTGCCGTTTATCAAAACACTTCGACGCCGCGCCGGCTGGCCAGCGGCGAAGAAATGAACTTATCCTTCTGCGTCAAGTCAACACCCTCACCAAGATGGCCTAACCAAACGGGTGAATAACCTGAAATTTCGGAGGGCGTCGCCATGCCACGGGGCAGCAAAGACAAATATACCGACAAGCAAAAGCGCAAAGCCGAGCATATTGAAGAAGGCTACAAGGAAAAAGGTGTCCCGGCCGGTGAGGCCGAGGCCAGGGCATGGGCAACCGTCAACAAGCAAAGTGGTGGCGGCGAGCGCTCGGGAGGAGCGGGCCGGAAAAAGAGTTCGTCACAGAAGTCGCGAGCCCGGAAGGACTCCGCCAATCGTGCCGTCGCCACCAAGCGCGGGCTGTCAAAGCAGGGAAAACTGGAAGCAAAGACCAAGGAAGAACTGCTCAAGGAAGCACGACGGAAAAACATCAGCGGTCGTTCGACGATGCGCAAACAGGAACTGATAGCGGCGCTCAAGAACAGCGCCTGAAATCGTGGCCCGGCGGTCGCGATGCCGATGTCGAGGCGCTGCCCTCGACAGCTCAGGCTCTCTCGTCTCCTTGCCTGGCGCCTCGGGAGGGGACAGCTGCGGCGCGCCACAGCTTCGCTGAAGCGCATAAGGCATGGTTGAGGTTTGGACCGAAGGTGACAGGGGCAGCCGTGAATGCGAAGCGCCTCTCATCAGTTCCTATCTCAGAGTCAGCCTCAGCCCAACCACAGCGATGCGCTCGACCGCCTTGTACGCCGGGGTCGCCAGTTCCTCGCTGAACACGTCCGGGTCAATCTCCTCGTAGTGCCAGCTGCAGTCATGAGCGGCGAGAAAGCGTTCAATAGTCTGTAGAAAGAGATCCTTTCCGTCGACGATCGCGACCCCGGTATAAAGCAGCAAGGTGCCGCGCCTATTCAATCTGGCGAGCGCCGTCTCCACTATCCTCAAGGAAATTTCCGCGCCGAGGGCCCCGCCACCGTCGCGGTATTTGCGACTCGCCGAATCCATCATGAAAGGTGGATTTGCGACGATCAGGTCGAAGTTGCCGTGCACGTCATTCAGCATATCGCCGAGTTTTGTCCCGATATTGGTGATTGACGCCAACCGGGCATTGACAGCCGCCAGCCGTAAGGCAAGGGGATTGATATCCACCGCCACCACTTCCGCATCCGGGCGGCGCCTGGCGATGACAAGCGCGGCCGCGCCGCTGCCGCAGCCGACATCCACCGCGCGCCCGATGGCGGCGCCGGCGCTCAGAAAATCCTTGATCAGCCTGACGAAGCGATAGGTGTCCGGGCCAAAAAAAACGTCATCGGGGTTTTCCGTGGGGTATGCAGAATGCGCCACAAGCAGGCCATCCAAGGTCGACCAGCGCACCGCGCTGCGCCAGCCATGCGCATGGCGCTCGAGAATACCGGCTCGCCGAGCAAGCTCGAATTCTGAATCCATCAATAACGAGCGTTCGAAAGGCTTGCTCCATCCGAAAATATCCCTCAGGGTTTGGGCCCTTTCGCGTCTCTCAAGATTGCGGCCGTGGGTTGCAGGGGTTACCGTGGTAAAGCAATATCCTTTTTGCTGAAGCACTCTTCCCAGCTCGAGAAGAGCCCGGTCATCGACGATATGGGTGACACTGTCATTTCTGGCATTCATGGCCGGCTATACGGCGCCATTTTCTTCAATCCAGTATCTGGCGAACATCCGCGTCGCCATGAGCCCGGCCGGCTTGTGGTGCTTGCCAGGCGCCATCAGTTCGATCAGGCGATCCATGCGCACAGCAGAAGCCAGTTCTTCCAGCTCGGCCTGGAGACCGTCCAGTTCGCGTTCGGCGTCGCCGGCGATATGAAGGAATGGGGGGAGCGCGCCGCCATTCCTGGCACCGGGGGGTGTCGCGATATCCGAGGATACCGGAACCTCCGGCCGCCTGCGGGCCGCGCACTCAGTGAGCCAGGAGCCGCCAATCCAGTCGTAGATGAGCTGTAATTCATAGGGGCTGAACACCCCGAACATCGCTGCCTGAGGTCCTTTCAGCAAGTTCCAGAAGCGACTGTTACAGGGATCTTCGCCAGTCCTGATCCAGCCTTTATTTTTCAGGGCATCGAGAAACAGAGGTATCTGCCCGGGGTCCGCCAGCCACTGGTTGACGGTAAGGCCATCGATCTTGCAGTAATCCGAATGCACCTGCCCAAAACGGCTTTTGCGTTTCAGCACTTCGATCAATTCCTGTTCGAGATCAAAGGATTGAATAATCGCCAAAGAGCCCGCCCCCAGGTCGTTGAGCCTATAGCCCTGCCGCAGGCGCCGGTAAAACTCCTCGCCATCCGCCGGCATGCTCTCCAGCGCTGCCTGCACCGCCTGCTGCGCATGTCCGGTGGAAGCGTTGTCGATGGTGACATGAAGACTGAAATAATAGGAGTCGATAGCGAGCTCTCTGAGTTCATAGGCGCTGATCAGCAGGTGCAATGGCAGCTGTTCGTAACCCAGATTGTAGCCGATCACTTCCGGCATGAATTGTTCAGCGTTATATCCCAAAGCCAGTTGCACGGCGCCCTGCAGATAGTAGATGTCGTCAAGGCCATCGGCTAATTCACAGCCCTGGCTGGCGAGGAGCCTTTTGTACAGTGAAACGTGATTCCGCTCGGCGTCGCCGCTGCCGAGCTCTTCCAGATAGGTGCGGATCAGAGGCTGAACGCCGATATCGGTCCAGCGTCTGAGGACGCCATACAGCCAGGAGCCATCGACCAGCTTGGTGGGAGCAACTTTAGTTATAAAGGCTAATGCCTGGCTTCTGAGTTTGAAATAACGCCGCGGCGCACCGTCTCTCCTAGCCGCAAGATATTCCGAGTACTGGTCGGCCACCTTGCGGGAGGACGCTGCGACCCAGTCACCCCATGCGCCGGGATCGGCAGGCAGATCACAGTCCTTGCGCTCTGCTGTAACAGCCAGCTGCGCTTCGAGGAAGTTGCGGGCGGCTTTTTGGGAGTTGACCGTCTGGGGACGCATGAGCAACGCCTTGTACACATCCCTCGCGCTCTGCGTCAAGTTTGAGTAGGTGTCCTCGTCCTTATATTGCTCGCTTGAAGGCGCGGCCGTTTCTTTTGAGACTATACCCAGTGCCATTTCGCTTGCGCCTCTCTGAATTTATCGGCCTTCACTCCATCTGGCATGCAGATGAGGCTCGTGCTAATTGGGACTTGTGTCCCCGGGGAAGGTTCCCGGTGGTCGGCAATGGGATCGCGACCGACCTTTTATTATCGGTATGCGGGGTTGACGCCAGCCTATAAAAAGGCCTGTGTCGCGACTGATGGGATAATAGAAGCTGCGCTGAATTGGACTGCGCTGATAAAAGCCGATGGACATGCATTACTTGAACTTAATGCAGTTTGAGGACACCAAGCATTTCCAGGGAGACCGACGCGCCCGTGAATCTTTCTGGCTGGCTGATACCTCGATCCCGCTTGTGGCCACAGTGGATCCGATCAGCACAGAGGCTGTACCGATGGGCACTTGGCTTTCAACGACATATCCAAAATGAGGTGATTATCATGCAGGTCCATGAAGTGATGAGCAGCAATGTTCGCTATGTTCCATCCAATACGACGCTCGCCGAAGCCGCGGCGCGGATGCACGAAATCGATACAGGGTTTCTGCCTATCGGCGATTCCGACAACGATAAGCTGCAAGGCGTGGTTACCGACAGGGATATCGTGGTTCGCGCTATCGCGGTGGGCAAGGATCCGCAGAAGGCGACGGTGAGCGATGCGAAAACCGACAAGGTGCTCTACTGCTTTCAGGGCGACTCTGTCGAGAGCGCGGCCAGGAGCATGCGCGAACAACAGGTGTACAGACTTGTCGTGCTCAACAACAAGGAAGAAAAGCGTCTGTGCGGTGTCGTAAGCCTTGGCGATATCGTCCGCAACGATAAGGAGCGGCTTGGCGGTGAAACCGCCAAAGGCATTACCGAGCGCCATTGAGCGGGCAAACTGTCTTTAGCTCTATGTCCGGGAGGTCGGCTTATTGAGTATGCGAGGCGCAGTGCCGCGCGGGACGGGGCGTACCTCAGGAAGACTGTCAGACGATGCGCTGACGACAGCGGAGTCCGGTGCCGACGCCGGCTCCCCCATCGGGTATTGCCCCTTTCCCTTGCCAGGACCGGCGGCTCGATCGCCAAGATGACGCTTCCCAGGACGCCGATCGGTAGCCCCCGGAGGATGCGTTGACGAAGGAAACGCACCAGCGGCTGGTATCGATCCCGGTGGGCTGAACAGATCGCCCTTGTGTTTGATGATATTCGGATTACTATAGGCACGAGGGTTGCCGCCAGGCTTTGATTCCAGCTGTCATTTTCAAGAAGACGTATTCATTTTTAAGAAAACGTACCAGATTTTGGCCCAACCGCCCACGACCTGACAGCCATCCCGCTATCACCTGGCGTGCCTTGCAAACCGTCCATGACCATTCTGAATACCCCTGTCGTCACTGACCCATCTCGAATCCGCCCGCGGATCGCCTCTCTGGACGATCCGCTGTACTACCTCGAAAACACCTTGACCGTGGTCAACTGGGTCAGGGACTACCACGGGGATCTTCTCACCGGTGCGGAAAAGGCGCGGCTGAACCAGTTCCTGGCATTGCCTCGCCCTTCCCAGGCGCTGCTCATGCGGCTGGTCATGCGCTCCAGAAACCTGTTTCGCGTGGCCGCCCTCGACTACGCCGAGTTGGGGCACCCGGTCAGCGAGGCGTTGGCGCCGCTGTTTTTGAGTGGATGGATCGACCCGGAGCCACGGTTGGCTGTCGGGGAAGTCTGCGATCTCCTCCGCCGGCAGGAACTGGCGACGGTCTTTGCCCGGGAGTTGAAGAACGCGGGTCTCACATCCAGTGCCACCAAGGGCCTGATGCAGGCAGTCTTGCTGGAATCGTTCCCGCAGGAACACAAGCCCCTGGCGGATTGGTGGCCGAGCGGCGGTGATCAGGTAATTCGACTGCAAGAGATGGCGCTCTTCGATCGGCTGCGACTGATGTTCTTTGGCAATTTGCGCCAGAACTGGAGTGAGTTTGTCATCACCGAGCTCGGCCATCAGCGCTATGAGTCGGTCCCTTTTTCCCCGGATTCACGGGCTTTTCATGAGCGGGAGGACGTCGATCAGTATCTGGCGCTCCATGCCTATCGGCAGCGCCTCGATGAGGCCGCAACTGCGGAGGCCTGCCGGTCACTTCGGGACCAGCTGCCGCCCGACGCCGGCGCCAATCCCTGGCTCCGCCATCGCCGCGCCCGCCTGCTGTTTGCTCTGGGCCAGAAACTGGAACGAGCCGGGGACCTGGTGCTGGCCCGGGATGTCTATCGTGAAGCCTGGATTCCCGATGCCCGGGTACGCTATTTCCGGCTTTTGGAGAAAATGGCCGCGGCCACAGAGGTATGGCCGTTGATCGAGCAGGCGGAAGCCCTGGCTGAGACAGCCAGCGAGAAACAGAGCCTGGGCCGGATTCGCCACCGCGTGGGCAAAAAGGTGGGGGTCAGCCCAAGGCCGGCACCGCCAGCCGAATCTCCGGCTGTTCAGACGATAATACTCCGACCAGCTCCTGAACTTTCGGTCGAACACCAGGTGGCCATGGCCCTGGCAGAAAAAGGTGGTCATTGCTTCTATGTCGAGAACACGCTGTTTACCGGGCTCTTTGGCCTGCTGTTCTGGCCGGCGATTTTTGCCCCGCGCCCTGGCGCCTTTTTCCACCCCTTTCAAACCGGCCCGGCAGATCTTTATCGGGAAGACTTCACAGTCCAGCGCCAGGAACTGATCGAGAACACCCTTGCCTCGCTGGAGGATGGCGACTACCGGGAACGTATCCGCCACCATTGGCGGACTCGCCAGGGCATCACCAATCCCTTTGTCCACTGGCCTGTCTTCACCGACAGCGTGACAACACTGGCCCTCGACCTGATTCCCGCCTCCCACCTGAAAGCCGTTTTCACGCGGCTGCTCGCGGATATTCGTGCCCACCGCAGCGGCCTGCCGGATTTGATCCACTTTTTGCCGGAGAATGGCACCTATGAACTCATCGAGGTCAAGGCCCCCGGCGATCGCCTCCAGGACCACCAGCGTTTATGGATGGCGTTCTTTGCCGAAACCGGCATCCCGGCCAGTGTCTGCCATGTGCTGTGGGAAGGCGGCCCTTGACGGAAGCACTCACCCTTTCGCCACTGTTTGCGGTGGCGGTGCGTACCCTGTGCGATTTCGCGGCGCGCACCGGCGACCTCGATCTGCGCTACACGCCCTCGCCCACCTCGGAGGAAGGGATGGAGGGACACCGCCGTGTCGCCGCATCCCGTGGGCCGCACTACCAGGCCGAATACAGTATTCAGGGTGAATGCCAGGGATTGCTGCTCAAGGGCCGCGCCGACGGCTACGATCCGGTGGCGGGAGCCCTGGAAGAAGTGAAAACCCATCGCGGCGATCTCTCCCGGCTGAGTCCCGGGCAGCGGGGACTGCATTGGGCGCAACTGCGCACCTATGGGGCCCTGCTTTGCCGACGCGACGCTCTGCCGGGGATCACGCTGCGGCTGGTCTACTACGACCTTCAGCAGGGCAGGGAATCGATCCTGACCCAGGAAGGTGACGCCGTTGCCCTCTGGGAGGGGCTCGAAGCACTTTGCGACCGCTACCGGCAGTGGGCTGAGCAGGAGGTGCGGCACCGCGGGCTGCGGGATCGAGCGCTTGGCCAACTGCGGTTTCCGTTCCCGGATTTTCGGACAGGCCAGCGCTCGCTCTCCGAAGCCGTCTACAAAACCTTCGCGCTGAAGCGCGCGGCACTGCTGCAGGCGCCCACCGGCAGTGGCAAAACCGTCGGCACCCTCTACCCGGCGCTGATGGCGATGCCCCGTCAAAACCTGGACCGACTGTTTTTCCTGACGGTCCGCAACACCGGGCGTCAGCTTGCCGTTGAGGGACTGCAGCGTATCCAGGCCGCGCAGGACGCCAGGATTCCCCTGCGTATCCTGGCGTTGACTGCCAGGGAACAAGCCTGCGAATACCCTGACCGGGCATGCCACGGAGAATCCTGCCCGCTGGCCAGGGGTTTCTACGACCGCCTGCCCGCAGCCCGC
>JBAZCN010000012.1:0-43083 GCA_041655035.1 Porticoccaceae bacterium
CTTAGCGCAGCTTTGGTCTTGCGATCGTAATGGCGTCCGTCCTTTTTCATGGTGGCTGCTCAAGCGGCTATCGATACATCAGAGTGTAGACTATATTTCCGACTTATGTGTAAATATTACTAAAAGCCATAAGGACTGCACCCATGAAAACACCCTCACCACAAGCCATAGAAGAATTTTTACGCGCTCAATACGGTCTTTGGAGCATCGGCAAGTATGAAGAAATGCTGGCTGAATTTCGAAAGATAGCCCCTGCCGGCCTGACTATTGAGTATGTCGGCAGGGAGCCCCAAGACGGCTGGGCGGCTCTAGACGAAATGTGGCGAGATTATGGCAATAAATGCCCTACAGAACTGATCGCCGCAATAGTGAACGGTAACGAAGCGGCTACTTATGTTTACAATCACCTGCAAACCGAGGATGGCGTCAATACGTTACCCAGCCTGGAAACATATCTTTTTGAAAATGGCAGATTGCACGTGCGTTATTTCCATAAAGGCCAAGGTTGACACTCTATAATCGAGGGTCAGCGCAGCATACAGAAGAGCTTCACCAGGCAGGTCATGTGACCGATGCTCCTCGACAGTGTTTCTTGATCTTATAAAAATAGTAATAACAAAGGGAGAATACGTGATGAATAGAAGCCTTTTTACCACGGGTATCGCCGCGGCGCTGACGACCGCAAGCCTGCCCGTTCTTTCCCAGATCGAGGAAATCATCGTTACCGCACGCAAATCCGAGGAGAGCCTGCAGCAGACACCTGTCGCAGTCACCGCACTTGGCGAACAAATGCTGATCACCGCTCAGGTCACAGAAATTGCAGATCTGCGCCGCACTGTGCCAAACCTGGCGATTATGCCGGGTGGTACCGGCTCGTCAGCCCTTGTCTTTATTGCAATTCGCGGGGCAGCCCAGGTAATGCCCGGCGGAGCGGCTGATACTTCCGTGGGCACCTACATTGATGGGGTGTACTTTGCCCGTTCGACCAGTGGCAACCTCGATATGTTTGATGTCGCCCAGGTGGAAGTCCTGCGAGGTCCTCAAGGCACACTGTTCGGACGCAACACTACGGGCGGTGCGCTCAACGTCCGCACCAACGACCCCACTGACCAGTACGAGGGTTATGTGAAGATCGATCTCGGCAATTACAATAGCCGCCGGGTTGAGACTGTGCTGAACGTACCATTCAGCGATGAATTGGCTGGTCGTTTTGCCTATCGTTACAACGATCACGAAGGTTATGGGGATTATAAGGGCTACGCGGATCCCGATGGTTTTGTTTGGAATGGTTTCAGCCAGGATGCACAGAAAGTGGAGGACAATATGTATGGTCGCTTCAAGCTGCGCTGGGCACCCACTGAGTATGACGTTGTCGCAACTTTTGGCGCCAACTGGAGTGAGATGCGGGATACCGGCCAGCGTTCTGAGGTCAAGGCATTGAACACGGATTTTAGCTTGGGGGCGCTGGGTACTTTGGGAGATATCTATGACGCCATCGGTTTCGATGCCGACAACTTCATCATGCAGCAGAGATATGGCGATTCGTATTGGAACGCCGACAGCTCGACCATCAACCCCTCTGTGTATAATGACGGTCGCCAGAACAACCCCAAGTCTACCAACAAGACTGCAGGGGCATTTCTGAGCCTAGACTTTGATTTTGGGGATTATCAATTCAAGTCCATCAGTGCCTATGGTGAAACCAAATCTACCGGCGCCATGGATCTGGATGGCACACCGCTGAGTATCTTTTCATACTACAGCGTCTGGGATCAGGAGCAGTATAGCCAGGAATTCCAGTTAAGTGGGTCGTGGGGAGATAAATTGGACTGGATTACTGGTTTGTACTATTTCGAGGAATCCAGCTCGGAACTCAGCGTTTCCCGCTTTGGCGGCATCCTCGGTGATCTGTTCGCGCCGGGGATCCCCCTGGAGCTAGTGGGTGCCCCGGTGAATGCCGGCTCAGACGGTATATTTGACAACACCTCCAAAGGTATTTTCGCTCAGGCGAACTACCAGTTTACGGAAAAGCTACGCGGCACCCTCGGCATACGTTATACCAAGGACACCCGGGACGTTCTCCTGCGTCCTGAAGCGCCCGAGTCCGGCCAAATTGGCGCGATCCCCCCCGGCAACTGCGTACTGATGGTGGATGAAAGGGACCATCCGGAAATTTGCAGGAAAACTGATACGGTCGATTTCGACTACCCTGCCTGGGTTTTTGGCCTCGACTACCAAGTGAACGAAAGCCTGTTCGTATATGCCAAGACAAGTGGCGCATCCATGTCGGGTGGCTGGAATATTCGGGCCACCCGGGTGCCGGCATTCGAGCCGGAAGACGCCATGGACCTGGAGCTGGGTTTCAAATCCGACCTGTTCGACGACACAGTGCGATTCAATGGCGCTTTCTTCTACATCAAATACGATGGCCAACAGCGTTTCGTCAATGAGTTCGATCCGATCGTGAACTCTGCCACATCATATTCTCGCAACGCAGGTAAGTCCCATGCCTACGGCGCCGAACTGGAACTGATCTGGCTGCCCTGGGATGGAATGACCATCTCCAGCAGCTTGGCAATGCTTGAGACTGAGTATGACGATTACGAAGTACTGGAGTCCATTGTCAGCGGCGCCAATGCAGGCCAGCAAGTGTTAGTGGACCATTCCGGAAAAAATGCACCACAGGCCCCGAAGATGACCTTTAATATCGCCGCAACTCAAATGTTCGACACCTCACTGGGTGAGATCGAGTTGCATGCCGATTACTACTGGGTCGATGAAACCTGGTTTGCCGATACCACACCCCGACCGGGCGAAAGTGCGGCGTTGATCGCACAACTTGAAGAAGAAAGGCGCTGGCAGTCCGTTCCGGATTACGGGCTCTTCAATGCCAGAGCCACGCTGCGCACCAACGACGGCGCCTGGGAATTCAGCCTATGGGGTAAAAACCTCGGTGATGAGGAATACTACACCGGCGTGGGTAATTTCTATACTGGATTCGGTACCGCGATGTGGTTTACTGGAGATCCCCGGATCTTCGGCGCGTCAGCCAAGTACTCCTGGTGAGTTGAGCACCCGCTCCATTACATCAGGCCGGTGTTTGGTCATAGCAGGGTGCGTTATCGAGAACTGGCCAAAAACAGCGGCCGACTGTATATTCGATGTACACTTGCGACAGGAATACTGCGTCCGGTGGACGATAAATCCAGGGACGGTCTATCGGACATAATCCATGACTCGGATCTTGGCAACAAACAATTATTACAGAGTGGTATTTTCGGAGGACAGAATTCATGACAACCGGCCCACGGATAAGAACCGACATCGAGACGGCACCTGTTCCTCGTCCCTATGCTACCCGGACCGAACGCCTTCCATGGCGGCGCGAGGAAATCACCGCCGATTGGTTCACGACTCTACTTCAGAACAAGTACCCTGGCGTTGTCGCAGAACACTTGCAAGAAGTCCAGTTCATCGATAGCCACACTGCCAAGGTCAGGATCGCCGTTCAATGGAATCACGCCGGAAAATTGGCGAAGCTTCCTGAACGCCTGTGCCTGAAATTAAATCTCCTGCGCGACTATAACGATGTCGATATCTGCGCCGTGGAAGCGCGCTTTTATCATTTTCTTGCCCGGGAGCTGAAGGTGCCAACTGCAAATTGCTACTATGCGGATTGGGAAGATGACGGATCAGGCCAGGGCTTGATCGTATTGGAGGATCTTGTTCAACGTGGTGGCAAATTTGGGCAGAGTTCAGATCATGCTGGCCTCGATGGTGTTGCACTGGCAATCGAAGGCCTCGCAAAACTGCATGGGAGCCTTTGGGACGATCCCCTGATCTCGGAGCAGAATGCACCTTGGCTTCAAACCGCCATGCGAACACCGGTTGATACCGATCAGGTCCGCATCATGTGGCGCTATATCGAGGAGAATCTCAGAGATCCGGTATTCCGTTCGATTTCGCCTAGGCATTATCTCGACGAACCACGGCGAGTGGAGTGGGCGTTTGACAGGCTGGGTGAGTTCGAGCGGGCGGTTGATGCACCTTACTGCGTTCTTCTGGGGGATTGCCATCAAGGCAACACCTATATTTTGCCCCACGGCGAACGCCTTTGGCTCGATTGGCAGCTCGTGCGGCGCGGCAGACCCTGGCGAGACCTGACCTATTTTATGGTAGGGACACTCACCATCGAGGAAAGGCGCCAGAATGAACGCGAACTTCTGGCGTTTTACCGCGATAAGCTTATCGACACGGGCGCGAAAGGCGTGATCGAGCTTGATGAAATCTGGGAGCAGCACCGCCGCTGGATAATGTATGGCGTGCAGGCCTGGGTTCCTGCCCTGGATCGCTGGGGACACACCAGCCGGCCCATCCAAGAACGTTTCTTCGTGGCAGCAGAAGACCACGGCACCTGGCAGCTGTTACTTGGAGAATGATGAATCGAGATCAATTTGGATGCCGTATCCAGGCTAGCCGCCAGCGGTGATCAGCCGGTCGATCCGCTGCAGGCTCGCCAGCACCCCGGCCACCGCCACGGCGCTGCCTTTGAAGTATTCCTCCGCCATCGGCGTTACATCGCATTTTGCCGGCAACGGGGCGCCGGCGAGGATCATCTGGTGAAAGCGCGGGATGAAAATGAACTGCAGCCATTCGGTGAACGCCAGGGTGTCGCAGGCGAACGGCTCGACGCTGGCCAGCGCCTCGGCGGAGGGCTCTTCGCGGTGCCACAACTGGAGATTGCGCAACTCCGCCTCCAGCAGCAGCAGTTCATCGGCGAGTCGGATATGGGTCTCGGTAACGGGCATCAGCTGATCTCGCGGCGAAACGGTGGCAGGGAGTCGAGCAACTGGCGGCCGTAGAACTTGGTCACCAGGCGGCGATCGAGAATGGTGACACGGCCGCTGTCGCGCTCGGTGCGCAGCAGCCGCCCACAGGCCTGGATCAGGCGCAGGCTGGTGTCGGGCAGAGTCATCGTCCGGAACGGGTTGAGCCCCCGCGACTCCAGCCATTCCGCCTGGGCCGCTTGCAGCGGATTGTCGGGTACCGCGAAGGGCAGCTTGGCGATCACCACGTGGCGACAGTAGTCGCCGGGCAGGTCGAGGCCCTCGGCAAAGCTGGCCAGGCCGAAAATCACGCTGCCCCGCCCGGCGTCCACCGCCTCCCGGTGGCGGCGAATGATCTCGCTGTGGCTGAACGCGCCCTGCATCAACAGGTTTTCGCCGAAAGCCCCGCCGAGCCCCTCGGCCACGGTTTCCATCTGGCGGCGGGATGAGAACAGCACCAAGGTACCCTCCCGCGGATCGATCAGCGTGCCGAGATGATTGATCAGCGCTTCGGTGTGAGCGCCGGCATCGCCGCCGTCGGCGCCGATGTCGGGGATCGCCAGCACCCCGGCGCGGGCGAAATCGAATGCTCCCGGCACCGCCAGGGTCACCGCGTGGTGCGGCAGGCCGGTGGTCGCGGCAAAGCGGTCGAAGGTGCCGAGCGCGCGGACGGTGGCCGAGGCGGCGACGGCGCCGAAGCAACGGTTCCACAGCGAGCTGCGGAGCAGTTCGGCGGCCGAAATCGGCGACACCGAGACCACCATGTCCTGTCCGCTGTCGTCCGGCGCCAGCCAGCGGGCCCGGGGCGGCTGGCCAGGGGCGTCGGCCTCGGCCATCTGGCGCCACAGGTCGGTCACCGCCTCGGTGCGCCCGAGCCAGTTGCCGGCCGCCTGGAAGAGCTGCTCCATATCCACCCGGGGCAGCGGGTGATGGGGATTTTCCAGGGCTTTTTCCAGTTCTTCGGTGAGCGCCGAGAGACGGCTGTCGAGGGCGGTGAACACCGCCGCGAGCCGCTGCGACCGCTCGCGATTGAGCTCTCCGATGTCGCCATCGGGAAAGCGGTAGTGATCGGCGCCGGGGGTCAGCAGCTCGTCGAGCTGGGTCCGCCACAGCGGCGCCGACTGGCGCAATTCCCTCAGGGCAGCGTCCACCGCGTGGCTGGCGAGGTCGACCAGTTGCACCATGCCGGGGTCGCCGGTGGCACCCTTGCCGGCAATCGCCAGCCCCTTGTGGATCTGTTCCAGCCACTGGATGCTACCCTGCAATTGGGTGGCGGCGCCAAAATGGCGCAGGGTGATATCCGCCAGGCGATGGGCTTCGTCGAAGACGTAGAGGGTGTCCGCCGGCGCCGGCAGGATGACGCCGCCACCGAGGGCCAGGTCGGCCATCACCAGGTCGTGATTGGCGATGATGCAGTCGGCGTCCTCGAGCGCCCCCCTCGCCTGGAAAAAGCTGCACTGGTGGATGTGGCGGCAGCGGTGCCCGGTGCACTGGCGGCGGTCGACGGTGAGCGCGCGCCAGCCGTGCTCCGGGATGGCGTCCGGCCAGCTGTCGCGGTCGCCGTCCCAGGTGCCGGCCTCGAGGGCGGCGTCGAGCTCCTTGATCAGGGCGATGGTATGGCGGTCCGGGCTGAAGGCCATCTCGTCCTCGAAGAGGAACAACCCGGCATCGCGGGCGCCGGCGGTGTCGAGGCATTGTTCCAGCTTGACGTTGCACAGGTAGCGACCGCGGCCTTTGGCCAGGGCGAAACGGTACTGCCAGCCGGTGGCGGCGAGCAGTTCGGGAATATCCTTGTTCACCAGTTGGGACTGCAGCGACACGGTGCCGGTGGCGACTACCACGGTCTTGCCCAGGGCCCGTGCGATGGGCAGGGTGGCCAGCAGGTAGGCGAGGGTCTTGCCGGTGCCGGTGCCCGCTTCGACCACACAGATCGGCGGCTCGCCCTTGAGCTCGCCCTCCCCGTCGACCTCCGCCCGCCCGAGGGTCGAGGCGATGGTACCGATCATCTGCCGCTGGCCGAGCCGCGGCTGCAAATCGCGGCTGCTGAGGAACGCCCGGTACCCGGCCTGGATTTCTGACTTGAGCGCCTCGCTGAGTTCTGCCACGGTCAGAGCCTGTCGACCCTGTCCAACGGCTCGATACCGAGATCCAGCAGGCTCTGCACCGGGTTGGCGTACATCGCGAGGAAGATTCGGGCCACCGCTTCATTCTCCCCCGCCACCCGGGCCATCAACGCCGCTTCCATGGCCAGCCAGTCGCAGTCGATGGCCTCCGCCCAGGTCGCCACCCGCGCGTCGTCGCCGTAGAGCCTGCGCCAGGCGATGACATTGGTGGGCTGGAGGTGGTAGCGGCCGACGATCTGGCGGTCGAGCCATGCCGCCACCTGGTCGTCATCGGCCAGCGGCCGGCTGAGGGGCGGGCCGAAGGCGACGTGGACCCGGCCCTTGTTGCCGACGATCCCCTTGTAGATGCTGGCCAGATCCTCGTGCGGCTTTTTCTTGTAGCGGCCGGTGGTCTGGCGCTCATGGAGTTCGCGGGCCTTGTCGATATCACAGGGGTCGAAACAGTAGGCGATCGACACCGGCACCAGGTTGAGTTCGCAGATGGCCTCGCCCAACGGCTGGGCGCGGTCGCGACCGAGGGCGAGCATCTTGACCAGTGCGGTTTCCGTGCGGTCGATGCCGTTCTTGGCCCGCCCCTCGCGCTGTGCGATCCACACGCTGGCCCGGTCCTCGAGGATGCTGTGGCGGATATAGCGGGACAGGGTGGTCAGCGCGGCCAGCTTCTCGCGCCGCCCGGTAACCGAGCGCCTGACGATGAAGCTCTTGTTGATCCTCATCAGGTCGGTGGCGAAGGGCTTGCTCAACAGGTTGTCGCCGATGGCGATGCGCACTGTGTCCATGCCGCTTTCGTGAAGCGCCAGATTGACGAACGCCGGGTCCATGGCGATGTCGCGGTGGTTGCTGATGAACAGATAGGCGCCGTCGCGGTCCAGGTGTTCGATACCCGAAACGGTGAACGCCGTGTCGCTGCGCGCCAGCAGCGCCTTGAGTTCGCTGCCCAGCAACAGCTGAAAGTCCCGCACCGTGCGGATCGCACCGAACTCGCGGCCCAGCGCACGGCGCACCATCGGCCGCAACACCCACCCCAGGTAGCGGGAGGCCCGTGGATACTTCATCGACAACAGGGTATCGGCCATCTCCGGGTCGGCCATCAGCCGGGCCATCACATCGGACAATTCGGCATCGTGATACGGGCGGATATCATCGAATTCGTGGGCGATTCTCTCGGACATGATTTTCCTGGTTATTCTGGCGGAGCGGTTCGACCGCCGTTGACGGGCGATCAGAGCACCCGGGCCCGCGGGTTGAACCAGCGTACATCCCCGGAGTACTGGTCGACAAGCTGGTCGACGTCGAGGATCAGGGCAAACAATGCCATGCGAACGATCAGTCCGTTGTCGGTCTGGCGGAAAATCGCCAGGTTGGGATTGCTGTCGAGGTCGGCATCGAGCTCATTGGCTTCGGCCCGGGAGTCCCGGGGCAGGGGGTGCATGATCACCGTATTGGGTTCGCAGTGGCGGGTGTAGATCGCCTGGTTGAGGCGGAAGCGGCCGCGGTACAGGTCGGCCTGGCTGCGGTCCTGGAAGCGCTCTTCCTGGATGCGGGTCGAATAGACGATATCGACACTGGAGATACTCTCTTCGAGATTTTCGGTCACCAGCACCTGATGGCCGGCGGTGCGCAGGGCCTCGACATACTTTTCCGGCATCTTAAGTTCCGGCGGCGATACCAGCACCACCTTGAGGTTGCGGTAAAGGGCCAGCAGGGTGATCAGGGAATGCACGGTGCGCCCGTAGCGCAGATCGCCGATCATCGCGATGCGCAGGCCGTCGATGGGTCGCCCGCGGGCCTGGAGTTCCTTCTCGATGGTATACAGGTCGAGCAGCGCCTGGCTGGGGTGCTCGTTGCTGCCATCGCCGCCGTTGATGACGGGCACCCGGCTGGCGGAGGCGAATTCCGCCACCGACCCGGCCTGGGGATGGCGCATGCAGATCAGGTCGCTGTAGCCGGACAATACCCGCGCGGTGTCGCGGAGCGACTCACCCTTGACCAGGGATGAACTCTCGGCGCCCACCGATTCCCGGACTTCGCCACCCAACAGGTTGAAAGCGCTGCCAAAACTGATCCGGGTGCGGGTGCTGGGCTCGAAGAACATATTGCCGAGAATGGCGCCCTCGAGCACCCGGGTCACTCGCCGGCGCTGGGCGTAGGGCTCCATCCGATCGGCGGTGCGGAACAGTTTTTCAGTGTCGTCCCGGTCGAACTGCTCGATGGAAAGTATATGCGCGCCAGTGAAATTCACGATGGATAGATGCCCCTGCAAAGCATAAAGTGGGCGGATTTTACCGGCTTTGCCGCGCCGCCACTAGGGTCAGTTGTCAAGGCTGCCGACGGCCGGTCGCGCCTGGCACCGGTCGACCGCTGAGCGCCGCCAGCGACCGGCCGCCCCGGCCAGCAACGCCGGGGGCGCCAGGCCATCGAGCCCCTGGCAATCCACACCGAGCCAGGCCAGGGCACGGCGCAGATTGTCGTCCGGCGGCGACAGATCGAGGCTCGGCGCCAGGTTCTGTTTGCTGAGCTTGCAGCCGTCGGGATTGGTCGCTACGGGGATATGGCCATAGACCGGGCTCTTCTCGCCGAGCATCTCCAGCAACAGGATCTGGCGGCCGGTGGAGTCGAGCAGATCGCTGCCGCGCACCACATGACTCACCCGCTGGAAGGCATCGTCCACTGTCACCGCCAGTTGATAGGCGGGCAGTCCATCGCGGCGGCGAATGATGAAATCGCCGCTTTCGCGGTCGAGATGCTGCTCCTGGCGGCCCTGGAACAAGTCATCGAAGGCCATTACTGCGCCTTCCGGCACCGCCAGGCGAACCCCGCAGCCGTTGCCGGCGACGCCCGCCCGCCGCCGGCAGCGGCCGTCGTAGCGGCCGCCGAGCGCCTGGATCCGCTGGCGGCTGCAGTCACAGAAATAGGCAAGCCCGCGATCGAGCAGGGTTTCTATCACCTGGTCGTAGATCGCGAACCTGGCGCCCTGGTAAAGTACCTCGCCGTCCCAGCACAGGCCGTGGCGCTCCAGTTGGCGCAGGATCAGGTCGGCGGCCCCGGGCATCTCCCGCGGCGGATCGATATCCTCCATCCGCACCAGCCAGCGCCCGCCGCAAGCGCGGGCGTCGAGGTAACTGGCAAGAGCGGCGACCAGCGAGCCAAAATGCAATGGCCCGGTGGGAGAAGGGGCGAAACGACCGATGTAGGGGGCGGGCATCGGGAAAAGCGCCGAGCACAGGACGTGCTCGGCACCCCAGTTCCTCAGCCACCAGAGATCTGGCGTTCCTTGATTTCATCGAGGGTCTTGCAATCGACGCACAGGTTCGCTGTCGGGCGGGCCTCGAGCCGGCGAATGCCGATCTCGATGCCGCACTGGTCACAAAAACCATAATCGTCGCTTTCGATACGCTCGATGGTGCTGTCGATCTTCTTGATCAGCTTGCGCTCCCGGTCGCGGGTTCGGAGTTCGAGACTGAACTCCTCTTCCTGGGTGGCGCGGTCGGCGGGGTCGGGGAAATTGGCAGCCTCGTCCTTCATATGGGACACAGTACGGTCCACCTCTTCCATCAACTCCTGTTTCCAGGCATAGAGCAGTTTCTTGAAATGCTCGCGCTGCTCTTCATTCATGTACTCCTCGCCCTTTTTTTCCTGGTAGGGCGCGAAACCGTGAAGCGTGATTGAACTGGTTTTGGCGACAGCTTTCTTTGCCATGAACTCGGCCTCGCTGGTGTATTACAAATCGAACCCGCGTTTATAGTGCCCCCGCGGGGGTTTTTCAAGCACATTATCGCTATAACGATCCACGGCTCAAGGCTACAATGGCCCATCGTCACGGAATAAGCCAGATGCCCGGTAGTCACAACCGCGATTTTGCCGACAGGATCAGCAAACCAACCTTCTTCAAGGTCGTCGATTTCCTCGCTGCCGCCACGGCTCGCCAGACTGCCGGCACCCCCGCCCCGGAGCGCTTTCCCCCTGCTGCGGAATCACTGCCACCACCGGTCCAGGCCGTGGAACGGATCGCCGAGGCATCGTCAGCGCGATGAAATTCGACCCATCTTTTGAGCAGGGCACCCTGCTCGCTCGCTATAAACGTTTCTTCGCCGACGTGCTCCGTGCCGACGGCGACATCCTCACCGTCCACTGCCCCAATACCGGCTCGATGAAACACTGCGTGGTCCCCCACACACCCTGCTGGTTCTCACTCTCCGACAATCCCAGGCGCAAGCTGGCCGGAACGCTGGAAATCACCACCACACCCCAGGGATACCTGGCCGGCGTCAACACCGGCCGCGCCAACCAACTGGTGCGGGAGGCCATCGACGACGGCGCCATCGCCGAGCTGGCCGGCTATGCCACCGTGCTCGGCGAAGTGCGCTACGGCGCCGAAAACAGTCGCATCGACCTGCTGCTGTCCGGCGCCAACCGGCGGGATTGCTATGTCGAGGTCAAAAACGTCACTTTCGAGCAACAGGGCGGGCTGATCACTTTTCCCGATGCGGTCACCAGCCGGGGCACCAAGCATCTGCGCGAGCTGATCGCCACCGTCCGCGCCGGGCACCGCGCCGTGCTGCTGTTCTGTGTGCAGCACAGCGGCGCACAACGGGTAGCGCCCGCCGATGACATCGACCCGCTCTACGGCCGGACACTGCGGGAAGCGATCTCCGCCGGAGTCGAAGTCGTGGCCTACGGCTGCCGGATGACCGCGGAGGAAATCGTCATCGACCGGCGACTGGATGTTGTTTGCCCCTGAAGCCATCCGCGGCTCGGGCCGGGCCGCATTCCTCCGCCGAGCGTGGGAGCTTATGGACGGGCTACAGAACCTGGCCCAGCGGAAGGTCCGGAACAATGAAGCGCAACCGGGGAAACCCGGAACATCGCCGGTGCGCCTCCTTCGTCGGCACACCCTATGGGGAGGTGCCGATACTCGCCATTGAGCTACGCCCGTCGCTGGCTCGATATCCATAGGGTGCGCTGAAGAATGAAGCGCACCGGGAAGATCCCGGAAACCTCCCCGGCACCCTGCCATCGGCGACACCCTATGAAAAGGCGCACCCCTTTGCTCCCCCCACCCCGACCGCCATCTTTAGCTTGGCGTCCGATCGCCCCTGAATTACCATCCGTGTCATGCTTAACCACCGACTCGCCGCACTGCTGGTGTTTCTGACCTGCGTGATCTCGCCCTTGACCATCCACTGGATCACCACGCCGGGGGCCAGCTGGTTGCGCCCTTATTTCGCCTGGCTGCTGGTGATCATCGCCAGTTGGTTGTGGCAGCGCCGCCGTGGCCAGTATGGGCGGTGACGCGGCCTTCAGCCTCGCGCTGTTCCTGGCGCTGTTTTTCGGTATCGCCGCTTTCGCCCAGCATCGCCGCGTCCCTCAGTCGCTGTGGACCCACCCACTGGTCTACGCCCTGTCGTTCTACGGGGTCAGTGGCGTATTGTTTTACTTTGGGCTGGTCGAGGTCATAGGTCGCTACGGACTCGCCGGATTGCTCGGCCTGATGGCCTACACGGCGGTCTTCATCTGCTCGCCACTGTTCCTCGAACCGCTGCGCTGGATTTCCCGCGCCCAGGCATTTTCGTCCATCCCCGACCTGCTGGTGTATCGTTTCCGCTCGGCGCGCCTGGGGCAGATCGCCACGCTGGTGCTCGCCTTGTCCAGCCTGCCCATTGCCGCGGCTCAACTGAAGATCATTCCCGATACCTTTTTCGCCAACGGCGCGATCGATTCGAGCCACCGCTTTACCCTGATGGCACTGCTGACCGGCGTGGTCATTGCCTTCATGCGCCTTTTCGGCTCCACCTTCAAGCTGCATCGGGCGATTCCCATGGTGATGGCCTTCAGCGGCGCCATCGCCCTCATCGCCCTGCTGTTGTGCGGCCTGTTGGCCGTCTACGGCGTATTCGACGGCTTCGCCAACCTCAACAGCTGGGCGGAGAGCAGTGGTCAGACAGCTGTGGTCAAGCGCTTCGATCAAGCCTATGCCCTGATCCTGCTGTTCTTTACCGCGCCCTTCATCCTGCCGCAACTGATCCACCTGCAAACCCTGGGGCGCTGGTGGCCGCGCAACATACCCGCCTCGTGGATGCCCTCGCTGATGGTCTGGCTGGCCGCGCTGCCGATCCTGCCCATTCTCTGGGCGGGCCTGAAGCTCCGGGCCGACGTACCGTTTCACCATTACGTATCCGCCATCCCGCTGCTGCTCGATTACCGCGCGCTGCACGCCCTGACGCTGGTCGCCGGGCTGTTCGTCAGCGTCGGCCTGATCACGGTGATGTCGATCGCCATCGGCAAGCTCTTTGTCACCACCTTCATCGCCCCCGGCAGGGAGCGTTTCACCGACGTCGACCTCGACCAATGGCTCGACAACTGGCGCTTTCGCGCCGGCACGCTGTGGGTTCTGGCCGCCCTGCTGTTCGCGGTGGACATTCCCTCGCAAAGCATCACCGATCTGACCATTACCGGCATGATGGGACTGGCCCAGCTGGTTCCGGCGCTGATGGGCACCCTCTACCTGCCGCGGATCAACCGCAAGGGCTGTCTCGCCGGCCTGAGCGTCGGCCTCGGGCTGTGGGCCTTCGGTTCGCTGCTGCCGCTGATCTCCGGACAGGGGGAAATCACCACCCCGTTCACCGGGCCACTGGTGGTCGGCCCCGCCAACTGGGCCTACTGGCTGCTGGAGTCGCTGATCGCCAACCTGCTGGTGACCCTGGTGGTGTCGCGGCTGACCTCGATGTCCAGGGAAGAGCGCCTGTACGCCCACCGCACCATGGTCGACAGCCTGCCCATCCCGCGGCGCTCGAGCCTCGATCCCACCACTATCGACGCCGTCGAGGCGCGGCTGGCCGACCAGATCGGCAACCAGGCGGCGCGGGAGGTGAACCAGGTCATTGCCGACCTCAAACTCGACCGCAACGACCACCGCCCGCTGACCTTGCGCACGTTCCGCGATCGCCTCAACTACAACCTGAGCGACAAACTGGGGACTTTCGCCAGCGAACGGGTGATCAATTCGATCATGCCTCTCGGCGATCGGGGCGAGACCCCGGTGGACGACATGAGCCTTCTCGAAACCCGGCTCGCCGGGGCGGGCAACGCCATGTCCGGCCTGGCCGCCGAACTCAACAAACTGCGCCTCTACCACCGCCAGAGCCTGGAGAACCTCCCCATCGGCGTCTGCTCGATCGCCCGGGACGGGGAAGTCCTGCTGTGGAATCACGCCCTGGCCGCCCGCACCGGCATCAGTCCGCGCCTGGCGGAGGGCGCGAAGCTGGCAAGCCTGCCGGAGCCCTGGGGGCAGTTGCTGCTGTCCTTTGCCGACAGTGACGCCACCCACTGGCCGGCCCATGAAGTCCCCCACCCCGAGCATCGCGCCAGCAGCCCGGCCAGCAGCTGGTTCCACCTGAATAAGTATCGGGTCGAGGAGAGCTCGCCAGTCTACGCCGGCAACCAGATCATCCTGATAGAAGATATCAGCGAGCGCTTGCGGTTGATCCAGGAACTCGCCCATGCGGAACGACTCACTTCGGTGGGCCGGCTCGCCGCCGGTGTCGCCCACGAAATCGGCAATCCGGTCACCGGCATCTCCTGCCTCGCCCAGGACCTGCTCAGCGAGTCCACCAGTCCCGAGGTCCAGCAAACCGCCGGGATCATCCTGGCCCAGACCGAGCGCATCTCGACCATCGTTCGCACCCTGATCGATTTCTCCCGCAGCGACGACACCATCGATCACGGACCGGTGCTTCTGGCCCGCCCGGCAGACAATGCCATTCAGCTGCTCAGGCTCGACAAGAGCGCCAAGCCGGTGGATTTCGTTTCGGCGATACCCCCTGACCTCCAGGTCCACGGCGACGTCCACCAGCTTACCCAGGTGTTCGTCAACCTGCTCTCCAATGCCCGGGACTCCAGCCCCGCCGGCAGCGAAGTCCGGATCGATTGCGAGATAACCGCCAACGGCACCCGCCTGGTCCACGTCAGCGACCAGGGCAGCGGTATTCCCGAGGAACTGCACGACCGGGTGCTCGACCCTTTCTTCACCACCAAGGAGCCCGGCGAAGGCACCGGACTCGGGCTGTCCCTGGTCTACAGCATCATCCGCCTGCATCGCGGTTACATCACGATTACCAGTCCGCTGGCCGACGGCCGCGGCACCCGGATGACGATTTCCCTCAACGCCCCTTGATTCTACCGGCAGGCCTGGTAAAACTAACCCTTCTCTGGCGATTACAGGACTGTCATGCAACGCATCCTTATTGTTGAAGATGAAGAGGTTATCCGCAATTCCCTGACCAAGCTGCTGGAGCGCAACGGTTACGACGCCCATGCCGCCGCCAATATTCAGGACGCCACCCAGCGTTACGCCCTCACCGACTTCGCCCTGATCATCAGCGACCTGCGCCTGCCCGGCGCCCCGGGAACCGACCTGATCAAGATGGCCGGCGAGGTGCCGGTACTGATCATGACCAGCTATGCCAGCCTGCGCTCGGCGGTGGATACCATGAAGATGGGCGCGGTGGACTACATTCCCAAACCGTTCGACCAGAAGGAAGTGCTGAGCTCCATCAAGCGAATCTTCAGCGCCCAGCCGGCCTCCAAGGAATTCCGCTCGCCCACCCATGCCAGCCGCGGCATGGTCGGCAGCAGCGCACCCATGAAGGAAGTGTTCAACATCATTCACAAGGTGGCGCCGACCGATGCCACGGTGCTGATCCTCGGCGAAACCGGTACCGGCAAGGAACTCGCCGCCAAGGCCATCCACAACGAAAGCCGGCGCGCCAAGAACCCCATTATTTGCGTCAACTGTGCCGCCATTCCCGACACCCTCATCGAAGCGGAGCTGTTCGGCCATGAGAAGGGCGCTTTCACCGGCGCCCATGAAAGCCGCACCGGCCTGGTGGCCGCCGCTGACGGCGGCACACTGTTCCTCGACGAAATCGGCGAGCTGCCCCTGGAGGCCCAGGCCCGCCTGCTGCGGGTGCTCCAGGAGGGCGAGGTGCGGCCCATCGGTTCGGTCAAGTCCAGGGATGTGGACGTGCGCCTGGTGGCGGCGACCCACCGCAACCTGCAAAAGCTCTGCAAGGAAGGGTTGTTCCGGGAGGATTTGTACTACCGGATCAACGTCGTCAACCTGCGCATTCCACCTCTGCGGGAGCGCGGCAAGGACATCCTGCAACTGGCCGAGTACTTGCTCACCAAGTACTGCACCAAGATGGGCAAACCGGACATGACCTTGGCGCCGGACGCCATCCAGGCCATCACCACCTATACCTGGCCTGGCAACATCCGCGAAATGGAAAACTCCATTCAACGGGCGGTGATCCTCTGCGATGAAGACAATCCGGTCACCCACGATCTGCTCGGAGTCGACCTCACCCTGGTGGAAATCGACGACGACGGCGACGGCATCGACCCCAAGATGAACACTTCGCGGCGGTTGATGGACAGCGACGCCCCTGAAGGCCTGTCACTGGAAGATTACTTCACCCATTTCGTCCTTGAAAATCAGCACACCATGAGTGAGACCGAGCTGGCAAAAAAGCTGGGTATCAGCCGAAAATGCCTGTGGGAGCGCCGCCAGAAACTGGGGATTCCACGAACCAAGACCGCCTGACCCGGCATCGAAGGCAGGGCTGGCGGGTAACAAATAGGAACATCAGTGTGAGAATAGGTAACACCCAAAAGCGGAAAACTTTAGTAAAAACCAGAGACAAAAACACATCTTATTGATTTACAACAATAAAAAAACTTGGCACAGGAAGTGCAGCTATATAGATATAACAATAAGTCCACTCAGCGGAATAACAACAATAGAGATAACAAAGAAACTGACTGACGGATTGCTTTCCAGGACACAGGGGGGTTAGGACCCGTTTCCGCAGAGCATCTGGACCCTGAAGGGAGGCGCAAGCCTCCCTTTCCTTTTCCGCAACAAGATCATTTCCCGCCTCAACCCTGTGCTAAACTGCCGCTTTTCCCAATGACCTGAAAACCTCGATGCTGAAAAAGCTGATCAGAATCTTCGTCCCTAAGAAGTCGCGCTCCCGTCAGGATGGGCCCAATATCCTCAAGGCCGGTGAACATACGATCAAATCCCGTCATATCAGCAGTGCCGCGAGTAAGATCGTAGACATCCTCGAAGAAAACAAGTTCCAGGCGTATGTGGTGGGCGGCTGTATCCGGGATATTCTTCTCGATCGGCACCCCAAGGATTTCGATGTCGCCACCAATGCCACCCCTGAAGAAGTAAAGGCGCTTTTCCGCCGTTCCCGCATCGTCGGCCGCCGCTTCCAGATCGTCCATGTCCATATGGGCCGGGATATCGTCGAGGTCACTACCTTCCGCGCCAACCACAGCGCCAGCGGCGGCCGCCAGGGGGTGCGCAGCGACCAGGGCATGCTGCTGCGGGACAACGTCTTTGGCGATATCACCGAAGATGCCCAGCGCCGGGACTTCACCGTCAACGCCCTGTATTACCAGCCGAGAAGCAATACTCTCTATGACTATGCCAACGGCCTGGACGATATCGCGCGGCGCCAGTTGCGCATCATCGGCGATCCCGAAACCCGCTTCCGCGAAGACCCGGTGCGCATGCTCCGCGCCGCCCGGTTCGCCGGCAAGCTGGGGTTCAGCGTCGAAGCCGCCACCGCCGCCCCCATTGGCGCTCTCGCCCCCCTGCTCCGCGACATTCCCCCCGCCAGACTGTTTGACGAGTGGCTCAAGCTGTTCCTCTCCGGCTACGCTCTCGATACCTTCCACGTTTTGCGGGAATTCGGGCTGTTCGAGGAGTTGTTTCCCAGCATCGACCCGCTGCTCGACAGCGATGACGGTTTCAACCTGCGCTTCGTCGAACAGGCCCTGGGCAACACAGACGCCCGGATTCGGGACGGCAAACGGGTCACCCCGGCATTCCTGCTCGCCGCACTGTTGTGGCCGATGGTGGTGAAGGTTACCCGCCATTATCTCGAGCGCGGTGAGAATCCCGCCATGGCCGTCCAGAAAGCGGGGGGGCAAGTGGTCGCCCAGCAGATCGACCGGATCGCCATTCCCCGGCGTTTTTCCATGCCGATGCGGGAAATCTGGGATATGCAGCAGCGCCTGCCGCTGCGCTATGGGCGGCGTGCGGAGCATCTGGTGGAATTGCCGCGCTTTCGCGCGGGATACGATTTCATCCTGCTCAGGGAGCAAGCCGGAGAGGACCTCGGCGGCCTCGGCCGCTGGTGGACCCTCTATCAGGAGGCCGGCGACAGCGAACGGCTGACCATGGTCAAGGCGCTGGACAACAAGAGCGAGGGCGACAAGCGACGCCGTCGCCGCCCCAGGCGCCCGCCCGCCGGGAGCGGCCAGAGTTGAGCTCTCCGCTAGCCGGCTCTGCCGAACCGAACTCGGCGGTAACCGCCTTCATCGGTATCGGCAGCAACCTCGGCGAACCCCGCCATCAGGTCGACCGCGCCGTCGCGGCGTTGGCGCAACTACCGCAGACACGGCTGCTCGCGGTCTCGCCCTGGTACCACAGCAAAGCCCTCGGGCCCGGGCCGCAACCAGATTACCGCAACGGCGTCGCGCAGCTGGCCACGGACCTCCCTCCCGACCAGCTTCTGGCCGCCCTCCAGGCCATCGAGCATCGCCAGGGCCGGCAGCGCGAGTTGCGCTGGGCGGCGCGCACTCTCGATCTCGACATCCTTCTCTACGGCGACCTGGTGGTGGACAGCGCCACCCTGACCATTCCCCACCCAAGAATGGCGGAGCGCGGCTTCGTACTGCGCCCGCTGCTCGATCTCGCCCCCGAGCTGATCCTGCCCGACGGGACGGCCCTCGCCGCCCACTTGGCAAATTGCGCGACTGACGGTATCGTCCGCGTCACTGACGGAGACTAACGTGGATCTGATCGCCAACGACATAGGCCTCGACCTGAGCCGCTATGAGCTACCGCGCTTCATCGCTGTCGAAGGCCCCATCGGCGTGGGCAAGACCACCCTCGCCAAGCGCCTGGCCAGGACATTCCACTACAGCACCCTGCTGGAACAGGCGGAGGAAAACCCCTTTCTCGAAAGGTTCTACAGCGACCGCCGCTCGGCGGCGCTACCGACCCAGCTGTTTTTTCTTTTCCAGCGGGTCAAGCAGTTGCAGTCGCTGCGCCAGGGGGACATTTTCAGCCCGGTGAGCATCGCCGACTTTCTGATGGAAAAAGACCCGCTGTTTGCCCAGGCGACCCTCGACCCGGATGAGCTGCGGCTTTACCAGAATGTCTACGCCCAACTCACCGTCGACTCCCCGGTACCCGACCTGGTGATCTACCTGCAGGCGCCGCTGGAGGTTCTGCTGGAACGCATCCAGTACCGCGGCACGCCGATGGAGCAGAATATCGATCCGGCGTACCTGCGCACCCTCAACGACGCCTACACCCGCTTTTTCCACTACTATGACCGCGCCCCCCTGTTGATCGTCAACGCCACCGAAATCGACCTGGTGAACAGCGACGAAGACTATCGCAACCTGGTGGAATATCTGCTGACGATCAAGAGCGGCAAGCACTACTACAATCCGACACCGCACCTGTGAGCACCGGAGCGCCCGCCGCCAGCGGGCCCGGTTGGACGCGAGAGGAACCCGTCATGAAAGCCATCAACCTAGCCACTCTCCAGGCGATGAAGACCGCTGGACAAAAATTCGCGGTAGTCACCGCCTACGACGCCTCATTCGCCAGGCTCGGCGAACTCGCCGGCATCGAAGTACTGCTGGTCGGCGATTCGCTCGGCAACGTGGTGCTGGGCTACGACAGCACCGTGCCGGTCACCATGGACGATATGGCCCACCACACCCGGGCGGTGGCCCGCGGCAACAGCAAATCACTGATCATCGCCGACCTGCCGTTCATGGCCTACGCCAATGAACTCCAGGCCCTCGACAATGCCGCCGTGCTGATGCAGGCCGGGGCTCACATGATCAAGCTGGAAGGCGGCGCCTGGCTCGAGGAAACCGTCCACCTGCTCGCCGAGCGCGGCATCCCGGTGTGCGGCCACCTGGGCCTCACCCCGCAGTCGGTCCACAAGCTGGGCGGCTACCGCGTCCAGGGCAAGGATGAGGAGGCCGCGGCGCAACTTCTCAACGACGCCCTGCTGCTGCAGGACGCCGGCGCCGACCTGCTGGTGCTCGAATGCGTTCCCTCGGCCCTCGGCGCCCAGATCAGCGCGGCCCTGGCCATCCCGGTGATCGGCATCGGCGCCGGGGTCGACACCGATGCCCAGGTGCTGGTGATCTACGACCTGCTGGGAATCTCACCCCGCCAACCGCGGTTCAGCAAGAACTTCCTCGCCGGCACCGACGGCGTGCAGGGTGCGCTCGAAGCCTTCGCCAGCGCCGTGCGCAGCGGCCGGTTTCCCGAACCGGAACACAGTTTCAAGTAGCCTGGCCAAAAGGCACAAAGAGCGTTCTTCCACGACCAGCCGAGAGCTGTTTCACTGGCGCTTGCCAAGCACATGCACAAAAAAACCGGCCCCGTGGTAACGGGGCCGGCTGCGAGCGGCGCTAGTAACCGGGCCGGTTACAGGGACTGGTCCCTGACTTCCTCGCTGCTCACCTCGCCATTGCCGGTGTTTTCCTCGGCCTGGGCTTCCTTGATGGACAGTTTGATGCGCCCGCGGTTGTCGACGTCAAGCACCTTGACCCGCACACTCTGGCCTTCCTTGAGGTAATCGCCGACGCTGTTGACGCGCTCCTCGGCGATCTGGGAGATGTGCACCAGGCCATCGGTAGCCGGCAGGAAGGTCACGAAGGCGCCGAAGTCGACGATCCTCGCCACCACCCCGTCGTAGATGCGACCGATCTCCGCCTCCGCGGTGATACCCTCGATACGCTCTACCGCGGCCTTGAGACCATCGGCATTGTCGCTGTAGATACGGATGGTGCCGTCGTCCTCGATGTCGATGGTGGCGCCGGTTTCCTCGGTGAGGGCGCGGATGGTTGCGCCGCCCTTGCCGATCACATCGCGGATCTTGTCGGTGTCGATCTTCATGGTGTGATAACGCGGCGCGCTGTCGGACACCTGCGAGCGACCCTCGGAGATCACCTTGTTCATCTCGCCCAGAATGTGCAGACGAGCCTGCAGTGCCTGATTGAGGGCGGTTTCCATGATCTCTTCGGTAATGCCCTCGATCTTGATGTCCATCTGCAGGGCGGTGACGCCCTGAGCGGTACCGGCTACCTTGAAGTCCATGTCGCCGAGGTGGTCTTCATCGCCCAGGATATCGGTCAGTACGGCGAAGCCTTCTGGGTCCTTGACCAGCCCCATGGCAATACCCGCGACCGGCGCCTTGAGAGGAACGCCCGCATCCATCAGCGCCAGGCTGGTGCCGCACACCGACGCCATCGAGCTGGAGCCATTGGACTCGGTGATCTCGGAAACCACACGCAGGGTGTAGGGGAAGGTAGCCAGACTCGGCAATACCGCGGCGACACCGCGGCGGGCCAGGCGGCCGTGGCCCACTTCGCGGCGCCCGGTGAAACCGACGCGACCACACTCGCCCACCGAGTAGGGAGGGAAATTGTAGTGGAGCATGAACGGATCCTTGCGCTCCCCTTCCAGGGCGTCGATGATCTGGGCGTCGCGCAGGGAGCCGAGGGTGGCGGCGACCAGCGCCTGGGTCTCACCGCGGGTGAACAGCGCCGTGCCGTGCACCTTGGGCAGCATGCCGACCTGGACGCTGATCGGCCGCACGGTCTTGCTGTCGCGGCCGTCGATGCGGGGCTCGCCACGGATGATGCGGCCGCGGACGATGTTCTTTTCGAGCTTCTTGAAGGCGCCCTTGACGGTGTCGGCGCTGACGCCGGCACCGTCATTGACCAGGGCGGCAAGCGCATCGGCGCGCACGGCATCCACGGCGACGACACGCTCCTGCTTGCTGATCAGCCGATAGGCATCTTCGAGGCGCGGGCCGAACTGCTCCTTGAGCGCGCTGGCCAGCTCGACGTTCTCCGCCGGCGCCTGCCAGTCCCAGCGGGGCTTGCCCACTTCGCGGACCAGTTCGTCGATCACCGCGATGGCGGCCTGCATTTCCTGGTGACCGAACAGCACGGCGCCCAGCATCAGGTCTTCCGGCAGTTCTTTGGCCTCGGACTCCACCATCAGCACCGCGTCGCGGGTACCGGCCACCACCATGTCGAGATCCGACTTGGTCAGTTGTGAATAGGTGGGGTTCAACAGGTAGCCCGCCTCGCGGCTGTAACCGACCCGCGCCGCGCCGATCGGGCCACTGAAGGGGATGCCGGAAATGGCCAGCGCTGCCGAGGTGCCGATCATCGCCGCGATATCCGGGTCGATGTCCTTGTCGGCGGACAGCACCGTGCAGATCACCTGCACTTCATTCTTGTAGCCATCGGGAAACAGCGGGCGGATGGGACGATCGATCAGCCGTGAGGTCAGGGTTTCCTTTTCGCTGGGGCGACCCTCGCGCTTGAAAAAGCCGCCGGGGATCTTGCCGGCCGCATAGGCTTTTTCCTGGTAGTTGACGGTCAGGGGGAAGAAATCCATTCCCTCCTTGGCTTCTCTGGCGCCGACCACGGTGCACAGCACACTGGTGTCGTCCATGCTGCACAGCACGGCGCCCGTGGCCTGGCGGGCGATGCGCCCGGTTTCCAGGGTGACGGTATGTTTACCGTATTGAAACGATTTGATGACGGGGTTCACGTTTGTTCACCTTCTTAAACGACGACGGCTCCCGGGGAGCCGTCTGAATGCATTAACGACGCAGGCCAAGTCTTTTGATCAGTTCGGCATAGCGGCTCGCATCTTTGCCTTTGAGGTAATCCAGCAGTTTGCGGCGCTGGTTCACCATACGGATCAGACCGCGACGGGAGTGGTGGTCTTTCTTGTGACCTTCGAAGTGGCCTTGCAGTTTATTGATGTTGGCCGTCAGCAGTGCCACCTGTACTTCAGGGGAACCGGTGTCCCCTTCCGCCCGGGCGAAATCTTTGACGATGGTGTCTTTTTCCTGTGCACTCAGTGCCATGGTACTTACTCCACTATGCGATGGTTGATTCGGGATGTCCGCGCATAGGTACAGACACCCTAATGAGGCCCGACATGGGCCGATTCGTGAAGGTCAGGACGGGTTGTCCTCTGCCACCAGTCGTTTGGGTGCCAGCCGGCCGTCCTCGAGTACTTCGCCGACGCCGAGGAAGGGGCCATCGGTGGCGAAGATTCGCACTATATCGCCTTCCCGGGCTTCACGGTAGGCCTTGGCGGCCATCACCGGTTGCCCGCGGCGGAAATACCAGGCCATCGATTCCGGGAGATCCACCGCCATCAGGTGGGCCACCGACGTATCGACGGGCTTGAGCAGATAATCCAGGTCTTCGCCCCGGCAGCCTTCGCGCAGTGCCGTCAGCTGGTCCAGGGCAATGGCGTCGGCATCGGTAAAACAGCCGGCTTCACTGCGATGCAAGCGGCTCACATGGGCGCCACAGCCGAGAGCGGCGCCGAGGTCTTCCGCCAGGGTGCGCACGTAAGTGCCCTTGCTGCAACGGACTTCGACGTCGGCTTCGGCCTCGTCGCCGGGGCGAAAGGCGAGCAGCCGGTAGTGGTAGATGGTGACCGGGCGCGCTTCGCGCTCGACCTCGATACCTTCGCGAGCCAGCTTGTAGAGCGGCACCCCGTCTTTCTTCAACGCCGAATACATCGGCGGCACCTGGAGGATCCCGCCCAGGAAAGCGGCCATCGCGGCCTCGACCTGGCCGGCGTCGATCCCGGCGGCGCTGCGCTGCTCGACCACCTCACCTTCGGCGTCACCCGTCGTGGTGGTGGTGCCGAAACGAAAGGTGCTCAGATAGCACTTGTCGGCATCGAGCAGGAACTGGGTGAACTTGGTGGCTTCGCCAAAGCAGACCGGCAGCACGCCGGTGGCCATCGGATCGAGGCTGCCGGTATGGCCGGCCTTGGCGGCATAGAACAGGTATTTGGCTCTTTGCAGCGCGTCGTTGGAGGTGATGCCCGCAGGTTTGTTGACGACCAGAATACCGTTGACAGGCCGTCCCCGCTGTTTACGCCGCGCCAATCAGTCGTCCTCCCCTTGCCGGGAGCGATCCTGGGATACCGCGAGATCGATCAGCGCCGACAGCTTTTGCCCGCGCTCGCCGCTGGCGTCGTAGTAAAAACGCAGCTTGGGAATCGAGCGCATGCGGATCGACTTGGCCGCCTGGGCGCGGAGGAATCCGGCCGAGCCGTTGAGAACCTCGATTGCCGCCGCCGCGTCCGCTTCGTCCTTGGGCACGACAAAATTGAGATACACCTTGGCCTGGGAGAGGTCGCGGCTGACCTCGACCACGGTGATATTGACGATCCCCAGGCGGGGATCGTTCATCTCATCGCGAATGAGCTGGGCGAGCTCCCGCTGCAGGGCATCGGCAACCCGGTCGGTACGGCTGAATTCTTTTGGCATGTCTCTTCCACGCTTGCTCGACAGATCACTGCACTGTCATCAGAGCTTGCGCGCGACCTCCTTCACATCGAACACTTCGATCTGATCGCCGGCCCTGACGTCGTTGTAGTCCTTGACCCCGATGCCGCACTCGGTCCCGCTGCGCACCTCGCTGACATCATCCTTGAAGCGCCGCAGCGACTCCAGCACACCCTGGTAGATCACCACGTTGTCGCGCAATACGCGGATGGGCTTGCTGCGGTGAATCGTGCCCTCGGTGACGATGCACCCGGCAATCTGGCCGAACTTGGGCGAACTGAATACTTCCCGGACCTGGGCGATACCGACGATCTCCTCGCGGATCTCCGGCGACAGCATCCCCGACAGCGCCTGCTTGACGTCATCCAGCAGAGCGTAGATCACGCTGTAGTAGCGGATTTCGACGCCTTCGGCTTCCGCCAGCTTGCGGCCGCTGACGTCGGCGCGCACATTGAAGCCGATCACCACGGCGCCGGAGGTCAACGCCAGGTTGATATCCGACTCGGTGAGACCGCCGACACCGGAGGCGATCACATTGACCGCCACTTCGTCGTTCTGGATGTCGCCGAAAGAAGCCAGGATCGCCTCCAAGGTGCCGCGCACATCCGCCTTGACCACAACCGGCAGCACTTTCTTCTCGATATTGTCGCCAAAGCCGGCAAACATGCTCTCCAGCTTCGCCGCCTGCTGGCGGGACATGCGCTCTTCGCGCGCCTTCTGCTGGCGGAAATCAGCCACTTCCCGGGCTTTCCGCTCATCGGCCACGACGACGAACTCGTCGCCGGCGTCGGGGGCGACGTCGAGGCCGACGATCTCCACCGGAATGGACGGACCCGCCTCGGCGACAGGCCGGCCGTTCTCGTCATTCATCAGACGGATCTTGCCAACGCTCTGTCCGGCCAGAACAAAATCCCCCTTGCCCAGAGTGCCGGCCTGTACCAGCGCTGTAGCCACCACGCCGCGGCCTTTCTCCAGCCGCGCCTCGACGATGACACCCTGGGCGGGCACGTCGCGGGGCGCTTTCAATTCGAGCATTTCCGCCTGCAGCAACACCGCCTCGAGCAAATCGTCGATGCCGTCGCCGGTGTGGGCCGAGACCTTGATGAAGGGTGTATCGCCGCCCCACTCCTCGGGAATCACGTCCTTGGCGGACAGTTCGTTGGTAACCCGCTCAGGGTCAGCGGATTCCTTGTCCATCTTGTTGATGGCGACGACGATGGGCACACCCGCCGCCTTGGCGTGCTGAATGGCTTCTTCCGTCTGCGGCATGACCCCGTCATCGGCGGCGACCACCAGGATGACCACGTCGGTCGACTTGGCGCCGCGGGCACGCATCGCCGTAAAGGCGGCGTGGCCGGGGGTGTCGAGAAAGGTGATCATGCCCCTCGGGGTATCGACGTGATAGGCGCCGATGTGCTGGGTGATGCCGCCGGCTTCACCCGAGGCCACCCGCGTCTTGCGAATATGGTCGAGCAGCGACGTCTTGCCGTGGTCGACATGGCCCATCACCGTGACCACCGGGGCGCGGGGCTCCATATTGTCGCTGCCGAGCAGGGCGATCTCGGCGCGCAACTGCTGTTCGATGGCGTCATCGGACACCGGCACCGGGCGATGGCCGAGTTCCTCGACGATCAGCACCGCGGTATCCTGGTCGATACTCTGATTGATGGTGGCCATGGTGCCGAGCTTCATCAGTTCCTTGATCACCAGAGTGGCCTTCAGCGACATGCGCTGGGCAAGCTCGGCAACCTGGATGGTCTCGGGGATCTCGACATCGTAGACGATCTTGTCGGTGGGCCTTTTGAAGGTGTGCTTGTTCTCGATGCGCACCACCGGGGAGCCCGACTTGAGCCGCGGCTTCTTGTTGCCCTCGTCGCTGTCATCGACGGTCAGCAGCTCTTCGGGACGCTGTTTGCGCCCTTTGACGTCCTTGGCCTTGACCTTCTTCTTGGTGAGCTTGCTCTCCTCGTCCTCATCGTCCTCGCGGGTTTTCTTCTTGACCGGCTTGCCATCCGCGCCTGGCGCTACGACCGGCGCGGGCACTTCCGGCGCGCCGGTGGTGTCCGCTGTCGGCGCGCTGTCCTCACCGGCCGCGACCACATCGGCATCCGCCTGCTCGCGGCGCTGCCGTTCGTCTTCTTCGGCCTTGCGGCGGGCTTCGATGGCGGCCTGGCGCTTGGCCTCGGCATCATCGACCAGCGATGAACGCACCATTGGCGGGGCGGCGGGAGGGATTTGTCCGACGGCTTCCACTGCGACCTCTTCGTCGGGCTCCTGAACCTCCGGGCTTTCCAGGTCGACGGCATCGGGACGTTTTACGTAGGTCCGCTTTTTGCGCACCTCGACATTGACGGTTTTCTTTCCGCTGGTCTTCAACGTACTGACCGTCTTGCGGCGCAGGGTGATCTTGCCACTCTCCGGGGATTTTTCGCCGTGGAGGCCTTTCAGGTAGGTCAGCAGTTGCTTCTTCTCAGCATCGGTAACCGTTTCATCCGGCGAGGTATGCTTCAACCCCGCTTCACTCATCTGCTTGAGCAGACGGTCTACGGATGCCCCAACGACCTCGGCAAGTTGACTCACGGTAACTTCAGCCATTCAATGTCCTCTCCAATAGTATGT
The DNA here is from genome assembly GCA_041655035.1 of Porticoccaceae bacterium. GTDB lineage: Bacteria > Pseudomonadota > Gammaproteobacteria > Pseudomonadales > Porticoccaceae > NAT127. The sequence goes on from JBAZCN010000012.1 coordinate 27,010, forward strand.
AGCGAGCTTGCCGATGTTCAATCTTCGGCAAACCAGGGCGCGCGAGCCGTCATAATCAGGGCCGCCGCACGCTCTTCATCAAGACCTTCGATATCCAGCAGGTCATCCACCGCCTGTTCGGCAAGATCCTCCATGCTGACAATACCCCTGTTCGCCAGGATCTGGGCGAGTTCGGGATCCATGCCCTCCATGTCGAGCAGGTCGTCCGCAGGTTCGGCCTGAAGCTCCTCCTCGGAGGCCAGCGCCATGGTCAGCAACGCGTCCTTGGCCCGCTCCCGCAAGGCTTCGGCGATATCCTCGTCAAAGCCGTCGATATCCATCATTTCCTCGAGCGGCACATAGGCCACTTCCTCGATGGAACTGAAACCTTCCGCCACCAGCACCGTGGCGATGTCATCATCGATATCGAGGTATTTCATGAAGGTCTCCACCAGGGAGACGGCTTCTTCATCGTGCTTGGCTTCGGCTTCGGTGACGCTCATCACGTTGATCTTCCAGCCGGTGAGCTCCACCGCCAGGCGCACATTCTGGCCGCCTTTGCCAATGGCCTGGGCGAGGTTTTCCTCAGCCACCGCGACATCCATGGCGTGGGTGTCCTCGTCCACCACGATGGATTCGACTTCGGCGGGAGCCATGGCATTGATCACCAGCTGGGCCGGGTTGTCGTCCCACAGCACGATATCGATACGCTCTCCACCCAGTTCATTGGACACCGCCTGGACCCGCGCGCCGCGCATGCCGACACAGGCCCCCACCGGATCGATGCGGCCATCATTGGTCTTGACGGCGATCTTCGCCCGGGAACCGGGATCGCGGGCCGCGCCGCGGATCTCGATGACCTGCTCGGCGATTTCCGGCACCTCGATGGTGAACAGTTGCACCAGCATTTCATTGCAGGCCCGGCTGAGGAACAGCTGGGGGCCCCTGGCCTCCGGGCGGATATCGAGCAGCAGCGCGCGGATGCGGTCGTTGATACGGAACACTTCACGGCCGACCAGTTCCTCCCGCAGCAGGATCGCCTCGGCGTTGTTGCCGAGATCGACGATCAGGTGCTCGCGGGTCACCTTCTTGACCGTGCCGTTGACCAGGTCGCCCACCCTGTCGCGATATTGATCGGCAATCAGCGCGCGCTCGGCGTCGCGCACTTTCTGCACGATCACCTGCTTGGCGGTCTGGGCGGCGATACGGCCAAAGTTGATGTTCTCAACCTGCTCTTCGAAGATGTCCCCGACCTTGAGATCGGGGTCTTTTTCGGCGGCTTCTTCGGTCGTCAACTGGGTGCCGAGTTCGGCCAGGGTGTCGTCGGCCACGACTTCCCACCAGCGAAAGGTATCGTAATCACCGGTCTTGCGATCGATCACCACCCGGATGTTGGCATCCTCGTCGTAGCGCTTTTTAGTGGCAATCGCCAGCGCCTGCTCGATGGCCTCGAAAATTACGCCCTCGGAAACGCCTTTCTCGTTGGAAACGGCTTCCGCAACCATCAAGATCTCTTTGTTCATTCCTCAGCCTCTCGTTTCGTCCGGCCCGAAGTTGGGGACCACATTAGCCTTATCGATCGTTTCAATGGGAAACAGATATTGGTGATTCTCTACTTGCATCACTATCTCGTCCCCTTCCACACCCACCAGGCGGCCTTTGTACTTTCTGCGGCCCTCATAGGGAATCCTCAGGCGCACACTGACTTCTTCACCAAGGTACAGGGTGTACTGATCGAGATTATAGAGCGGCCTGTCCATGCCGGGAGAAGAAACTTCGAGGGTATATTCGCCCTGTATGGGGTCCTCGACGTCAAGCACGCTGCTGGCCTGGCGACTGACCCGCTCACAGTCCTCGACGAGAATACCTTCAGGCTTGTCAATATAAATACGCAAGGTACTGTGCTTGCCGGTCCCGATAAACTCGATCCCCCACAGCTCATAGCCCAAGGCCGTCACCACGGGTTGCAGGATATTCAGTAGCTTGCCTTGCCTCGTGCCAACGCTCAAGTCTGTCTCCACCACAAAAAAATGGGCCTGCGGCCCATTTTGCCGGCGGCTCCTCGCAGCGGAAGGCCACCTAACAAAAAGCCCCTGTACAGGGGCCTTTTGAATTGCGCGCAGACCGCGACGCATGTTGGTAGCGGGGGCAGGATTTGAACCTACGACCTTCGGGTTATGAGCCCGACGAGCTACCAGGCTGCTCCACCCCGCATCAAATCGTGTGACGTTTTCCCTGCCTGGCCTCTGGCCCGGCGAACAGGCCTGGTAACCTGTCCATCACTTTTACTTCACTTGAAACCCGGTCTTCCAGACCGCCCCTGACCCGGCTGGTGCCGCCGGCCGCCGAGCTGTTCAGCTGCAAGGGCCGTGCATTCTATAGCTGCTCCCGACACTGGTCAAGCGCTTTTGCATCCCGTATAAAAATAAAAGGCCGTCATCCTGTAGAACCTTTTTCGGGGTGCCGGCATCACCTGCCGAAGAAAGAAAAAGGCCCCTCGCAGGGCCCGCAAACCATCTTCGAACTCCGCGGAGCCGGATGCCACTCAAACTTAATGGTGCCCAGGGCCGGATTTGAACCGGCACGACTTGCGTCACTACCCCCTCAAGATAGCGTGTCTACCAATTTCACCACCTGGGCCAAACTTCGCACTCCCTGCCTACTCATCGCTCCCCGGCACTGCCGGAACTTCGCTGGCGCCACTGTCCTGCGGCACCACCGGAATATCCCCGTCCAGCACGGCGCTGGGAATATCCCCGATATCGGGAATGAAGGAATCCCCCATTCCCGCCTTGTGCTTTGCCATCACCGCCAGACTGAAGCTGGTGACGAAAAACAGCGTGGCCAGCAGCGCTGTAGCCTTGCTGAAGAAATTCCAGCTGCCCGAACTGCCGAAAATCGTCTGCGACGCACCGGCACCGAAAGATGCACCCGCCTCGGCGCCCTTGCCCTGCTGGACCAGCACCAGGGCAATGATTGCCAGCGCCGTCAGCAGGTGTACTGCCAGTATAATCTGCATCATTACCGTTGATCCGCCTGCTTGCAAATTGCAGCAAATTCTTCCGCGATCAGCGACGCGCCTCCTATGAGGCCGCCGTCTATATCCGGCTGGGAGAACAGCTCCCGGGCGTTGGCGGCCTTGACACTGCCACCGTATAAAATCCGCGTTTCCAATCCTGCCGATCCGAGACTCTCCCGGATCGCGCGGTGCACTTCCTGGGCTTGCTCCGGCGTCGCCGTCATGCCCGTGCCAATCGCCCAGACCGGCTCGTAGGCGACTATCGCGGCAGCGACGGATGCAAGGCCCACTGTGTCGGCAACGGCCTGCAACTGGGCATTCACCACCGCGATGGTGCTGCCCGCCTCGCGCTCGCCGAGGGTTTCCCCGACGCAGAGCACCGGCGTCAATCCGGCGCCCAGGGCGGCGGCGAACTTCTGCGCCACCCGTTCACTGCTTTCGCCAAAGAGGCTGCGCCGCTCCGAGTGTCCCACCAGCACCAGCTGGCAACCGACATCTCTGAGCATCGCACCACAGACCTCACCGGTGAAGGCGCCTTCGGCGGCCGGTTCGCGGCTCAGATCCTGAGCCCCGAGGGCAAACGCCGTCCCGTCGAGCTGTGTCGCGCTCATCGCCAGGTAGACCGACGGAGGAAACAGCGCGACATCCACCGCCACATCCGCCAACAGCACTTTCAGGGCTTCCAGATGTGATGCCGTAAAGCGGCGCGAGCCGTGCATCTTCCAGTTACCCGCCACCAGCGGCCTACGCATAACCCTTCCTGTACTTTTCAAGCCAACCTCGAAGGGGCGCAAATGGTAGCCAAGTCACTGCAATTATACAAGGGGTCGAAATGCTTCACGACAACACTTTTTCCACGACCCCGGCAACCCGGCGGGCGAGCTCGCCAACCTGCTCGGCATCGACGCCCTCCACCATCACCCGGATCACTGGTTCCGTGCCGGAAGGGCGCAACAGCACCCGGCCGCGACCGGCCAGCGCCCGCTCGGCATCGGCCACCGCCGCGCGAATTTCCGGCAACTCGTCCACCGCCGCCTTTTCCCTCATCCGCACATTGATCATCACCTGGGGGAGCTTGGCCATTTCCGCGGTCAGTTCGGCCAGCGATTTGCCGCACTCGCGCATCGCCCGCAGCACCTGGAGCGCCGCGACGATGCCGTCGCCGGTGCTGGTGAGATCGCCGCAGACGATATGGCCGGAGCTCTCGCCGCCCAGTTTCCAGCCGTTGTTGCGCATCGCCTCGATGACGTAGCGATCGCCGACCCTGGCGCGCTCGAAAGGAATCGCCAGGCCGTCGAAGGCGAGTTGGAGACCGTGGTTGGACATCAGCGTCCCCACCACGCCATTGCACCCCTGACCGTTGCCATGGCGGTGACGGGCGATGATGAACAGGATTTCATCGCCATCCACCAGGTTGCCGAGGTGATCCACCAACACCACGCGGTCGCCATCACCATCGAAGGCGATGCCGAGATCGGCCCCCTGGCGCACCACCTCCGCGGTGAGGGCCGCGGGATGGGTGGAGCCGCAGGCGGCGTTGATATTGAGGCCGTCCGGCTCGTCGGCCATCGGCACTACCCGCGCGCCCAGTTCACGGAGCACATCGGGCGCGACGTGGTAGGTGGCGCCGTTGGCGCAGTCCACCACGACCTTGAGCCCATCCAGGTTGAATCCCGACGGCACCGTACTCTTGCAGAATTCGATGTAGCGCCCGGCGGCATCGGCGATGCGATGGGCGCGCCCCAGCCTTTCCGACAGGCCGGTCTCCATCGGCAGATCGAGGTGGTGCTCGATCTGCGCTTCGAGGTCATCGCTGAGCTTGTAGCCGTCGCTGCCGAAGAACTTGATACCGTTGTCATCGAACGGGTTGTGGGAGGCGCTGATCACGATCCCGGCCTGGGCCCGGAAAGTCCGGCTCAGATAGGCGATGGCGGGGGTCGGCATCGGGCCGAGCAGGCCGACATCGACCCCCGCAGCGATGATCCCGGCCTGCAGCGCCGACTCGAACATATAGCCGGAGACGCGAGTGTCCTTGCCCACCAGGATCAGCTTCCGCCCCTTGGCGGTTGCGCCGAAAACCTTGCCCGCGGCCCAGCCCAGCTTGAGCACGAAATCGGCGGTAATGGGCGCCTGGCCCACCAGTCCGCGAATACCATCGGTACCAAAATATTGTCTGCCCATGCAGTGAATTACCTTCCGTTGAATGCATCGAGAATTTTGACCACGTCGACAGTGGCGGCAACATCGTGGACGCGGAGGATGCGCACCCCCTGCTGCACCGCCAGCAGGGCCAGCGCCAGGCTGCCGGGGAGCCGTTCGCCCAGGTCGCGCCCGAGGAGTTCGCCGACCATGCGCTTGCGGGACACTCCCACCAGAACCGGCAAGCCCTCGGCGACGAAGTCGTCGAGGGCGCGGAACAGGGCCAGATTGTGATCGAGCGTCTTGGCAAACCCGAAGCCTGGATCGATGGCGATCCGCTCTGCGCCGATACCCGACGCCCGGCAGAGCGCCACCCGCTCGCGCAAATACTGCCGAACCTCCGCCACCACATCCTCGTAGCGCGCCAACTGCTGCATCCGTGCCGGCTCGCCCCGGGTGTGCATCAGGCACACCGGCAAACCGCTGTGCGCCGCGGCCTCCAGGGCCCCGGGCCGGCTCAGCGCGCGCACATCATTGATCATGTCGGCACCCTCAGCGGCGACGGCGGCGATCACTTCCGGCGAGCTGGTGTCCACCGACACGGGCACGCCAAACCGCGCCTTGAGCATCGCCACCACCGGCACCACCCGGGCCAGCTCCTCCACCGCCGCCACCGCCGGCGCGCCGGGACGGGTCGACTCACCGCCGACATCGAAGATGTCCACACCGTCGCTCACCATTGCCTCGGCATGGCTCAGAACCCTGTCGAGATCGGGTTTGCCGGCAGCGAAGAACTGCCCGCCGTCGGAAAAGGAATCAGGGGTGATATTGAGAATACCCATGACCGCTGCCCGCCCCGAGGGCGGGAGCAGCCGGGTGAAGTCGCCAGTCATCGATCGGCTCGCCGGCAGGAGATTCAGTGCTCCCCGGCGGGGCCACCGACCGCGCCGCCCGCCTCCGCGGCCGCGCCACCACCTGGCGCACTGCCTACGGGCGGATCGCGCCAGTCGTGGGGCGGACGCACTGGCCGGCGGGCCATCAAATCGTCCACCTGGTCGGCATCGAGGGTTTCATACTCCATCAACGCCGTTTTCATGGCATGGAGGATGTCGAGGTTATCCTTGAGAATCTGGCTGGCCCTGGCATAGCAATCATCGATGATCTGCCGCACCTCGATGTCGATTTTCTGCGAGGTATCGCTCGAGTAGAGCGGGTTGCCGCTGCCCGGCATCTGCCCCTCCTCTTCACCGTATAGAATCGGGCCCAGCTTGTCGGACAGCCCCCAGCGAGTCACCATGCTCCGCGCCAGCTGGGTGGCCCGCTCGATATCGTTCTGGGCGCCGGTGGTCACCCCGTCGGCGCCATGGATCAACTCCTCAGCGATACGGCCGCCGAACAGCGTGCAGATCTGGCTGAGGATCTGGCGCCGGCTGATGCTGTATTTGTCTTCTTCCGGCAGGAACTGGGTCACCCCCAGGGCGCGGCCGCGGGGAATGATGGTGACCTTGTGGACAGGGTCGTGCTCCGGCACCAGGCGGCCGATGATCGCGTGGCCGGCTTCGTGGTAGGCGGTGTTCATCTTCTCTTCCTCCGACATCACCATGGAGCGGCGCTCGGCGCCCATCATGATCTTGTCGCGGGCCTTTTCGAATTCCTCGGTACTCACCAGCCGCTTGTTGGCGCGGGCGGCGAACAGCGCCGCCTCGTTGACCAGGTTCGACAGATCGGCGCCGGAAAAGCCCGGAGTGCCCCGCGCCAGGATGCTGAGATTGACCCGCTCATCGAGCGGCACCTTGCGCACGTGGACCTTGAGTATCTGCTCGCGGCCGCGAATATCCGGCAATCCCACGAACACCTGGCGATCGAAACGGCCGGGGCGCAGCAGGGCCTTGTCGAGCACGTCAGGGCGGTTGGTGGCGGCAATGACGATGACCCCCTCATTGCCCTCGAATCCGTCCATTTCCACCAGCAGCTGGTTGAGCGTCTGCTCCCGTTCGTCGTGGCCGCCGCCGTAGCCGCCGCCGCGATGACGGCCGACGGCGTCGATCTCGTCGATGAAGATGATGCAGGGCGCCGCCTTCTTCGCCTGCTCGAACATGTCCCGCACCCGGGAAGCGCCGACACCGACGAACATTTCGACGAAATCAGAGCCCGAGATGGAAAAGAAAGGCACCTTGGCCTCGCCGGCAATCGCCTTGGCGAGCAGCGTCTTGCCGGTACCGGGCGGGCCCACCATCAGCACGCCCTTGGGAATATGGCCACCGAGACGCTGAAATTTCGACGGATCGCGGAGGAAGTCCACCAGTTCCTTGACATCCTCCTTGGCTTCGTCGACGCCGGCGACATCGGCGAAGGTGGTGTTGATCTGGTCTTCGCCCAGCAGCCGCGCCTTGCTCTTGCCAAAGGCCATGGGGCCGCCGCGGCCGCCGCCACCGCCCTGCATCTGGCGCATGAAGAACATGAAAATGGCGAGGATCAGCAGGATCGGGAACGATGCGACCAGCAACTGGGTCCAGATGCTCGGGGTTTCCGGCTCCCGGCCCTCGACCACCACGCCGTTGTTCAGCAGATCGTCCATCAACTTGGTGTCGGGCACATTGGGGCGGATGGTGCGAAACCTCGAACCGTCGTTGCGCTCGCCATCGATGGCCAGATCCTGGATCACCACCTTGCGGATGCGGTCGGACTGGACCTCCTCGACGAAACTGGTGTAATCGAGGGTCTGGGTAGTGGGCGTCGGGCTGAAATTCTGGAACACGGACAACAGCACCGCCGCGATCACCAGCCACAGGATCAGATTCTTTGCCATATCGTTCAATGTCTATTCCTCACATTCGCGGCCAACTATAACAGCAAACGGCCATCATTTCCCGCCGCCGCGATAGCCCTTGGCCACCAGGTAAACCTCCCGGGAACGGGCGCGCGAAGCTTCAGGCTTGCGGATCGCCACCGACTGAAAAAGCCTCCTGACCTGGAGCACCAGGGCGTCGAACCCTTCGCCCTGAAACACTTTGGCAACGAAGTGGCCACCGGGTTTCAACACTTCGCCGATCATGTCCACCGCCAGCTCCACCAGAAACATCGCCCGCGGCTGATCGACATCCTTCATTCCGCTCATATTGGGAGCCATATCGGAAATCACCAGGTCCACGGGCTGATCGCCGATGGCCGCGACGATGCGGGCAAGCACATCTTCCTCGGTGAAATCGCCCTGGATGAACTCCACTCCGGCAATCGGGTCCATCGGCAGAATGTCCGAGGCCACCACCCGGCCGTGATGGCCGACCTTTTCCGCCGCCACCTGCGACCAGCCGCCCGGGGCGGCGCCGAGGTCCACCACCGCCAGCCCCGGGCGCAGCAGGCGATCCTTCTCGTCCAGGGCCAGCAGCTTGTAGCTGGCCCTGGAGCGATAGCCATCTTGCCGGGATTTCTGCACGAAGCGGTCTTTCTCGTGCTCCTGCAGCCAGCGCCGGCTGCTTTTTGATCGCGCCATGGTCGTTCCGTTGGATATGTATAGTCGGATTATGACACGGACCGACCCCGCTGGGTCGGCGCGGCCACGCTTTCGCCGCCCGGCTTTCGCCGCTACAATGGCGGCCCGCAACCCGAAGATTCGCCATGCCCGTCAGCCAAGACACCAAAAAGCGCCTGCGCTCCATAGGCCACAACCTGAATCCGGTGGTCACGGTGGCCGGCAAGGGGCTGAGCGAAGGCGTGCTCGGCGAGATCGACCGCGCCCTCAACGATCACGAGCTGATCAAAGTGCGCCTCACCGTCGGCGACCGGGACCTCAAAAAACAACTGATCAGCGAGATCTGCACCCAGAGCGGCGGCGAGGCGATCCAGGTGATCGGCCATATCCTGCTGCTTTATCGCAAGGCCGCGAAACCCAATCCGAAGCTGTCCAACCTGCTCAAGCCGTCCTGACCGGTGGGCCGTCCGGCCCGGAAGCCGGAGGATGGGTCAATCGTCCATGACCAGATGCAGCTCGGCGATCGAGGCGATGTTCCATTCGGGCACGATCCCCGAGCGCGCCACCAGGTCGGCGCGGTACTTGCCGGTCCTCACCAGCACCCCGCGCAAGCCGGCCCGCTGGGCGCCGCCGATATCCGAGTGGGCATCGTCGCCGACCACCGCGACACGATCGCCATCGATGCCCAGGCTGGCCAGCGCGGCGGCGAAAAACGCCGGCGACGGCTTGCCGGTCACCACCGCCTCGGTAGCGGCGGCGTACTCCAGCCCCGCCACAAAGGCGCCGATATCCACGTGCAGCCCCCGCTCCGTCTGCCAGTATTTGTTGCGGTGCATGGCCACCAGCCGGGCGCCATCCAGCAGATAGCCGAACAGTCTGTTGAGCAACTGGTAGCTCCAGGCGTCGCCGATATCGCCCATCACCACCGCCTGGGGCCGCTGTTCGTCGTGATCGATGCCGGCGAAATCCGCCCGCACCTCGGCGGCCACCGCGAGGTAGCAGCGGGTCAGCCCTTCCCTCAGCAGATAATCGCGGGTCGCCACCGGAGCGGTGATCAGGTGGTTGACCGTGACCGGCAGGCCAAAGGCCGCGAGCTTGGCGCACAGGGCGGCAGCGGACAGCGTGGTAGTATTGGTGATGAAGCGGTAGGGAATGCCTCTGGCCCGCAGGGCGTGCAAGGTCGCCACCGCCCCGGGAATCAACTGGTCGCCCACATAGAGCACGCCATCGAGATCGACCAGCAACCCATCCACCGGCGCCTTCATCCGCAGCCTGCTCCTCTCGAGACGATACGATTGGGTTTCTGAGTATAGCGCAGCCGCTCCGTCAATGGCCTTTACGCCGTCAAGACGGTAAAATCCGCTCCTTTTGGACCCGGGTACAAACAGGAAATGACTATGGGCAAACAACCCACTGTGTTGCTGGTTCTCGACGGCTGGGGGCATAACGACAACCCCGAGCACAATGCCATCCACGCCGCCAACGCGCCGACGTGGGAGGCCCTGTGGCGGGAACGGCCAAAAACCCTGATTGCCACCTCGGGGCTCGCGGTCGGCCTGCCCGACGGCCAGATGGGCAACTCCGAAGTCGGCCATATGACCCTCGGCGCCGGGCGGGTGATCTACCAGAACTTCACCCGGATCAACAAGGCCATCGCCGACGGCGACTTTTTCACCAATCCCGTGTACTGCGCCGCCATCGACAAGGCCCTCGCCAACGATGGCGCCGTGCATATTCTCGGCCTGCTGTCCCCCGGCGGTGTCCACAGCCACGAGGACCACCTGGTGGCCGCCATCCGCCTCGCCGCCGGCCGCGGTTGCCGGCGTATTTACCTGCACGGCTTTCTCGACGGCCGCGACACCCCGCCGAGAAGCGCCGCAAGCTCCATCGCCCTGATCGAACAAGCCTTTGCCGCGGCCGGTTGCGGCGCTTTTGCCAGCATCGCCGGCCGCTATTACGCCATGGATCGCGACAACCGCTGGGACCGGGTCCAACTCGCCTACGACGCGCTCACCCTCGGCGAGGCGGAATATACCGCTGCCAGCGCCGCCGATGCCCTCGATGCCGCCTATGGCCGCGACGAGAACGACGAATTCGTCAGGCCCACCCTGATCGCCAGCGAAGGCCAGGCGCCGGCGGTGATTGCCGACGGCGACACGGTGCTGTTCATGAACTTCCGGCCCGACCGGGCGCGGGAGCTGACCCAGGCCTTCATCGACGACGGTTTCAGCGGCTTCCAGCGTCGCGCGCGGCCGGCGCTGGCGGATTTCGTCATGACCACCGAGTACTCGGCGGACTTTGCCATCCCCTGCGCCTATCCGCCGGAAAACCTGGTCAATTCGTTCGGCGACTACATCGCCGGTCTCGGCAAAACCCAGCTGCGCATCGCCGAGACCGAGAAGTATGCTCACGTCACCTTCTTCTTCAGCGGCGGCCAGGAAACCCGCTTTCCCGGCGAGGAGCGTATCCTGGTGCCCTCCCCCAAAGTGGCGACCTACGATCTGCAACCGGAGATGAGCGCGCCGGAAGTCACCGACAACCTGGTAGCGGCCATCGACAGCGGACAGTTCGACGCCATCATCTGTAATTTCGCCAATGGCGACATGGTCGGCCATACCGGCATCTTCGAGGCCGCCGTCAGGGCGGTGGAGGCTGTGGACCAATGCCTCGCCCGCATCGTTGCGGCGGTGGAGCGGACTGGCGGTCAGTGCCTCATTACTGCTGACCACGGCAACGTCGAACAGATGGTCGATATCGACAGCGGCCAGGCCCTCACCTCCCACACCACGGAACCGGTGCCGCTGGTCTACGTTGGCCCCCGGCGGCTGAATCTCGCCGGCGGCGGCAGCCTCGCCGACATCGCACCCACCCTACTGTACCTGATGGGCCTGCCGCAACCGGCGGAAATGACCGGCCACAACCTGGCGGCGGACTGACCGGGCCGGCCACCGCCATGTGGCGCACCCTATTGCCCACAATCCTCGCCCTGGTCTGCACCCTGGCCCAGGGCGCAGACCAGACGCGGGAAAAACAGGAAGAAGCCAAGCTCCGCGCCCTCGAACAAGATATCAAGGCACTGCAGGCAACCCTTGCCAAGCGCAGCGGCGAGCGCAGCGCCCTCGCCGCCGAGTTGATGACGCAGGAACTCGCGGTTGCCGCCATCAACCTCAAGATCAGCGGCCTCGACGCCGAAAAGGCCGTTCTCGACCAGGAGCTGGCCGGCCTCGATCAGCAGCGACAAGCGCTGGAGGATCAGCGTCGCGCCCAACAGCAGCGCATCGCCAGGGAGATCGACGCGGCCTTCCGCCTCGGCCGCGCAGAACCCCTCAAGTTGCTGCTCAACCAGGAGCACCCCGACCAGCTGACCCGCACCCTCAAGTACTACCGCTATTTCGTCACCGCGCGCAGCGCCAAGATCGACAGCTACAAGGCCACCATCGCGGAGCTGGCGAAGGTCGAGGCAACCATTGCCGGCAAACAGGACGAGCTGGCCGATAACCGCCTGGCCCTCGACGCCGAAAAAGCCGCCCTCGGCCAGCACCAGCAGGAGCGCCGCAAGGTACTGGCCGCTCTCGACCGGCAACTGGGTACCGAACAGGCGCGCCTCGCCGAATTGGACACCCAGCGCAAGGAGCTCGAAGCCGTCATCGCCCGCCTGCAGGAAGCGATTCAGAATCTCGCCGCCCCCGCCAGCGATCCCTTTCCCTCGCTGCGCGGCAAACTGCCGTGGCCGACGACGGGCAAGGTGCTCAAAGGCTACGGCTCGCAACGCGCCCAGAACCTGCCCTGGAAAGGTTTGCTGATCGCTACCGCCGAAGGCAGCCCGGTGACCGCGGTGCACACCGGTCGGGTGGTGTTTTCCGATTACCTGCGCGGCCACGGCTTGCTGCTGATCATCGATCACGGCAACAACTACCTGAGCCTCTACGCCCACAACCAGGTGCTGCTCAAGGAAATCGGCGAATGGGTGAAAAGCGGCGAAAAGATCGCCCTCGCGGGCAAAAGCGGCGGTCTCGAAGACAGTGCACTCTATTTCGAAATCCGTCACAATGGGCAACCGCAAGATCCCAAAAACTGGCTGGCCCGGCGCTGACGGGTGATCAGGAGGTACCGGCAGCATCGCCAGCCTCCGCCCTGTTCGCGCCATCGCATGATCCCGATACAAAAACGGGTCCAATAACTCTGGGTGAGATTGATGAAGTTCATGCTCCGCATCGCAGGTATTGCCATCCTGTCTCTGGCCGGCGCCATCGCCTCGGCGCAGGAGACCGCTGTCGAATCCCGCCTGCCGCTCGAAGACCTGCAGCTGTTCGTGCAGATCTTCGACCAGATCCGCACCGCCTACGTCGAGGAAGTGGATGACGCCACGTTGTTCGAGAACGCCATCGAAGGGTTGCTCGGCGGCCTCGACCCGCATTCCAACTACCTCGACGAAACCAGCTTCGACGAATTGCAGGAGAGCACCACCGGCGAATTCGGCGGGCTCGGCATCGAAGTGGGCATGGAGGGCGGGCTGCTCAGGGTCATCGCCCCCATCGACGACACCCCCGCCTACCGCGCGGGCATCCAGACCGGCGACCTGATCATCAAGCTCGACGACAACGCCGTCCAGGGCATGAGCCTGCGGGATGCCGTCGACCTGATGCGCGGCCCCAAGGGCGCGGCCATCGTGCTGACGGTGCTGCGTGAAGGTGTCGACGCCGCCATCGAAATCACCATCATCCGCGACATCATCAAGGTCAAAAGCGTGCGCAGCGAAATGCTCGAAGACGGCTTTGGCTATGTCCGCATCGCCCAGTTCCAGACCGACACCGGCAGCCAGTTCCGCAGCGCACTGGAGGATCTGCAGAAAAAGTCGGGCCTGCGCGGCGTGGTCGTCGACCTGCGCAACAATCCCGGCGGCCTGCTGCCGGCCGCCATCGAAGTGGCCGACGCCCTGCTCGATGACGGCCTGATCGTCTACACCGAGGGCCGCATTCCCAGCGCCAACATCAAGTTTCGGGCCACTCCCGGCGACCTTCTGCAGAACATCCCGGTGGTGGTGATCATCAACAATGGCAGCGCCTCGGCCGCGGAAATCCTCGCCGGCGCGCTGCAGGATCACCAGCGCGCCATCGTCATCGGCACCCAGAGCTTCGGCAAAGGTTCGGTGCAGACAGTGCTGCCGCTCAAGGACGGCAAGGCCATCAAGCTGACCACCGCCCGTTACTTTACTCCGTCGGGCAACTCCATCCAGGCCCAGGGCATCAAGCCAGACATCGTGGTGGCGCCGGCGCAGATCAAGATGCTCGACGAAAAACGGGGTATTTCAGAGGCGAACCTCGCCGGCCACCTGAAGAATGGCCGGCAGGCGGAGTCCGCCGGCCAAGGGCGACCGACCAAGCTCTCGGTCGCAGACGACAACCAGCTCTACGAAGCCATCAATATCCTCAAGGGGATCGCCATTTTCCGCAGCTGAGGGAATACCCGCATTGGCGGCATTCGGAAACCGGCCGCCGCCCGGGCCACAACCTGGCAGCAAGACATCACAGGTTATGCAAGAGTCTCTTTTTGCCGACAGCGACGACGCCCCCCCTGCCGTCTCGGCGGCAGCCCCCGACCCTGCGCTGAGTACGCTGGCGGCGGAGCTGCCCTCGTCCCTGCGGCTCGGCACCTCGTCGTGGAATTATCCCGGCTGGGCGGGCACGGTCTGGGAACGCGACTATCCCGCTGCCCTGCTGTCCCGGGAGGGCCTGGGCGCCTATGCAAGGCACCCGCTTTTTCGCACGGTCAGCGTCGATCGCAGTTTCTATCGCCCGCTGACAGCAGAGCAGTTCTCCGCTTATGCGCTGCAGGTGCCGGAGGATTTCCGCTTCGTGGTCAAGGCGCCCGGACAGGTCACCGACGCGCTGGTGCGCGACGCCGCGGGCAAGGGCAAGCAGATCAATCCCGACTTTCTCGACCCCGGTGCAGCGCAGCGCGATTTTGTCGAGCCGGCGCTGGCCGGGCTGGGGCAAAAACTGGGCGCGCTGGTGTTCCAGGTCAGCCCGTTGCCGCATTCATGGCTGGGCCAGATGAGCGGGCTGATCGCCCGCCTTCACCAACTGCTGCAAGCCATCCCCGAGTTGCGCGCCTCGGCGCCCGACGCCGTGGTGGCGGTGGAAGTTCGCGACCCTCACTGGCTGACACCGGCGTTCACCGAGGCGTTGCGCGATACCGGGGCGACCTACTGCATGGGACTGCACGCCAAGATGCCGCCGATCGCCGAGCAGTTGCCAATCCTTCGCGCGCTGTGGCCGGGGCCGCTGGTCTGCCGCTGGAACCTGCACCCCCGCCACGGCGCTTTCGGCTATGAGGAGGCGCGCCGGCAGTACGCGCCTTTCGACAGGATCGTCGATGCCGATATCGATACCCGGGAGGCACTGGCGCGGGCCGTGGCCGGGATCGGCCGGATCCGCTGAAAAGGAGCTTCCCGCTGGTCATAGTTAGGCCAGACCACGGCATCGTCGCTGTATATCTGCGGGGGGTGTCGTCACTGGAACCTAAAGCCGCATCTCGATCCCTTGTGCGGCCATGTATTCCTTGGCCTCGCGAATGCTGTACTCGCCAAAATGAAAGATGCTGGCGGCGAGCACCGCGTCGGCGCCGCCTTCGAGTACGCCGTCCGCGAGATGCTGAAGATTGCCGACGCCGCCGGAAGCAATCACCGGGATGTCGATGGCATCGGTGATTCGCCGGGTCAGTTCGAGGTCGAAACCGCTCTTGGTGCCGTCCTGGTCCATGCTGGTGAGGAGGATCTCGCCGGCGCCGTAGCTTGCCATCCGCTCCGCCCACGCCACCGCCTCGAGGCCGGTGGCGCGGCGCCCGCCGTGAGTGAAGACCTCCCAGCGGGGCGGTTCGCCGTCGGGGCTGACCCGCTTGGCGTCGATGGCGACGACGATGCACTGGGAGCCGAAACGCTCGGCGGCGGCGCGCACGAAGTCGGGATCGTCGACCGCTGTCGAGTTGATGCTGACCTTGTCCGCACCGGCGTTGAGCAGGGTGCGGATGTCGTCCAGGGTGCGCACGCCACCACCCACGGTGAGCGGGATGAACACTTCGCTGGCCATCCGCTCGACGGTGTGCACCATGGTGTCGCGGCCCTGGTGGCTGGCGGTGATATCGAGGAAGGTGATCTCGTCGGCGCCCTCGGCATTGTAGCGCCGCGCCACTTCCACCGGATCACCGGCATCGCGGATATCGACAAACTTGACGCCCTTGACCACCCGGCCGTTGTCGACGTCCAGACAGGGGATGATGCGTTTTGCCAGCGCCATACAGAGATCTCCTCAATCGTGTATTTCGTTGAACAGATGGCCGAGCTTGCCGGCCTTGGTGGCCAGGTACCGGGCGTTGTGGGGATTGCTGCCCGGCTGCAGCGGCAACCGCTCGACCACATCAAAGCCCATATCCTCCAGCGCCAGCATCTTGCGCGGGTTGTTGGTCA
>JBAZCN010000013.1:0-42930 GCA_041655035.1 Porticoccaceae bacterium
AGGGTGATCGAGGAGGAGCACCGCCGTTTCGTCGCGCAACTCAGCCAGCAGGCGAGGGGAATTACCGATGACCTGCTGTTGATCAGGAGACTGAGCATGAAAACCAGTGCGCGCAATCAATTTTTTGGCAAGGTGGTGCAGGTGACCACCGGGGCGGTCAACGACGAGGTCACCCTGGAGGTTGGCGGCGGCCACCACATCGTCGCTATCGTGACCCGCGAGAGTGTCGACGAGCTCGACTTGAGCCCGGGATCCGAGGCGTTTGCCCTGGTCAAATCATCCTCGGTGATCCTTGTGGTCGACGGCGATGATGCCCGGTTTTCCGCCCGCAACCGACTGGGCGGCACCGTTGCCAGAGTCCTGCCGGGGGCGGTGAACAGCGAAGTGGTGATCGACCTGGCGGGTGGTGGCACCATCACCGCGATCATCACCAACGACAGCTGCACGGCCCTGGGGCTCGCCCCGGGCGCGTCGGCCACGGCGATATTCAAGGCATCGAGCGTCATCATCGGCATCCCCGTCTGAAGCGGCGGCGACTCTCCCCGCCGTGCTCGGCAGCCGGCAGATAGCCTGGCGCCGGGCTTCCCCCATTCTGCGAGTGGCAGCGGTCTCCGCCATGAAATTAAGGCAATCGACTTATTTTTTGCCTTGCTGCGCTGAGTGAAAATCTTTATATTGCCCCACGTTCCAGCCCCTGGCGTGTACAAGGACAGTTGAAACTGGCCGGGCCATACTTATTCTATCGAGGGGAGAGAGCATGACAGTACGATTCGACGACCGTGTAGCAATTGTCACCGGCGCAGGCCAGGGGCTGGGGCGTTCCCACGCCGAGGGCCTGGCGCGGCGGGGCGCGAAGGTGGTGGTCAACGATCTCGGGCCCGATGGCCAGCCCAGCCCCTCGGCTCTCGACACCGTGGCGATGATCATCGAAAACGGCGGCGAGGCCTTTGCCCACGGCGCCAACGTGGCGGATTACGGCCAGGTCGAGGCGATGGTGGATGAGACCCTGGCGAAGTGGGGACGGGTCGATATCCTGGTCAACAATGCCGGCATCCTCCGCGACCAGTCCTTCGTCAAGATGGATGACGGGAAGTTTTCCCAGGTGATCGACGTCCATCTCAAAGGCGCGTTCAACTGTTCCCGCGCGGTGTGGCCCTATATGCGCGGCCAGGCCTACGGCCGGATCGTGATGACCACGTCGTCCAGCGGCTTGTACGGCAATTTCGGCCAGGCCAACTACGCCGCCGCCAAGCTCGGCCAGATCGGGCTGATGAACACCATGGTCATCGAGGGCGAGAAATACGGCATTCGCGTCAACTGTATTTCTCCCATTGCCAAAACCGCGATGACCGAAGGAATGATGGAAAGCCGTGCGCTCGATCTGTTCCATCCCGAGGATGTCACCACCGGCGTGCTGGCGCTCTGTGCCGACGATGGTCCCAACCGCATTATCCTCTCCGCCGGCGCCGGCTGCTTTTCGGCCACCCGGCTGCAGGAAACCCAGGGGATTTTCCTCGATTACGATCAGCGCAATCCGGAGACGGTGCTCGACCGCCTGCCGGAGATTCTCTCCAGCGACGGCCTCGCCGACATCGCCACCGGACCGATGCATACGCTGAAATTCGTCGGCCTGGCCGCCAACGCCATGGGCATCGACCTCTCCGATGCCAGTTGGGGCCCCAAGGCCTGAGCCGGGGCGATCACCGCAACGACACCCTGGCCCGGCGCCGCGCATCGACGGCATCGGCCGACATCACAGGATAGACGGGTTTTCAGATATGCAGGCGCCGCAGTGCCGGGTCCGCCGCGCCTGCGGCCCACAGGGCGTCGAAATCCGCGGTCAGCCGTCGCGCCTCGCGGGGCGCATGGCGCCAGTAGTGACCCCGGTAGCCATCCTGTATCTGGTTGCACAGCACCATGGCGTCGTCGCCGATCAGGAATTCGCTGTGCTCCGTGTGGTATTCGGGATCGAGGCGGCGCAATTCGATGCGGCTGGTGAGCCGCAGGAACAGTTCCACCAGGCGATGCGAGTGGCCCGCCAGCGGGCGGCTGTCGCGGACCAGGATCATCGTCGCGGTGTGGGGATGGCGGGTGGCTAGGCGGCGGACGGCGGTGCAGAACCCGGCGTCATCGTAGATCTCCGGCGCCAGCCGGTCGCTGAAAAGACGCAGGCTGCGCTCCGCGGCAGTGGCGAGCGCCAGTGCCTGGCCGGCGAACCCTGCGGCGCTGGCGACCGCAACCGGCGCGCGATGCGTTGCCTCCACCGCCGGCGGAGCCGCGACCGGCCGGCGATCGAAGCGTTTGAGTTCCAGCGTCATCGGCAGATGGGGGATGCCGGCATCGATGAATTGCAGGCCGGCGACCCGAAAGCCCGCGCCTTGGTAAAAGGGCGCGGCGTGGGTCTGGGCGCCGAGCACCAGGGTGTCGAGACCTTCGCGGCCAGCGTGCTCGATGATCGCCCGGAGGAGGCTGCCGCCCACGCCGTGGCCGCGAAACTCCCTGAGCACGGCCATGCGGCCGACCTTGTTGCCCACCAGCCGTGCGGTACCGAGCGCCCGATTCCCCGCGCCGCGGGCGATCCAGTGCCGGGCGGTCGGGTCGTGGTCGTCCACTTCCTCGCTTTCGGGCACGCCTTGTTCCACCACAAAAACCTGGTGGCGGATATTCGTCAGTTCCGCCGCGCTGTGGCGCCAGTCGGTTTGTTCCACGGTAATGGCGAAAAAATCGAGAGCGTCGGTCATGGCGTGCTGGCAATTGGCTGTTGGTGGCGCCGCGCGACCCTGTTAATGACGCTGCGCCTCTCGGAATTGGGACACGCCCGTTATACCATGAAGCCCCAATGGTAAACAGTTGTCGATAAGGTGAATGTTTTGAGGAAGCGAACAGGTGCGTGGTCGAAAATTTCCCGTCTTCTGGCCGTGGTGGCGATCAGTTGGGCGGGGCTGGCGGCGGGCGCCGTCGCCGATGAAGTTCCTTTTATCCAGTACCAGGCGCGCTTCCACCCGGTATGGGGGGAGGGCGGGATGGTGGTCTCCCAGGAGGCTGTCGCCAGCCGGGCGGGCGCCGACATGCTCGCCAGGGGAGGCAATGCCGTGGACGCGGCGGTGGCGACGGGCTTTGCCCTGGCGGTGACCATGCCGCAGGCGGGCAATATCGGCGGCGGCGGTTTCATGCTGGTGCACCTTGCCGAACAGGGCAAGACCATCGCCATCGACTACCGCGAGATGGCGCCGGCACAGGCCCACTCCGACTTGTTCCTCGATGCCGACGGCAATGTCGACGGCCAGAAATCCCGGTTCAGCGCCCTGGCTTCCGGAGTGCCGGGTACCGTGGCGGGGTTGGTTCACACCCAGCAGAAATATGGCTCGCTGTCGCTCGCCACGGTGATGGCCCCGGCCATCGAGCTGGCGGAGAAGGGTTTCGCTGTCACCTACCCGCTGGCCTACTCCCTGGAGCAGGCCCGCCAGCGGCTCTCCGCCCACCCGGCGTCGCGGCGCTATTTCCTCCCCGCCGGCGGCGCGGTCCCGCAGGTCGGTGAGCGCCTGGTGCAGAAGGACCTCGCCGCGACCCTGCGGCGCATCGCCCGCCACGGCGCCGACGGTTTTTACCGGGGCAAGACCGCCGACCTGATCGTGGCCGAGATGGCCCGGAGCGGCGGCCTGATCAGCCATGAGGATCTCGCCGGGTATCGGGTGGTGGAGCGCGAGCCGGTGACCGGCAGTTACCGGGGCTACGATATCGTCTCGATGCCGCCGCCGTCGTCGGGGGGGATTCACCTGGTGCAGATGCTCAATATTCTCGAGGGCTGGGACCTGGCCGCCGAGGGCCACAACAGCGCCGGGTACCTGCACCGGCTGATCGAAGTCATGCGCCGCGCCTATGCCGATCGCAGCAAGTACCTGGGCGATCCGGACTTTGCCGAGGTGCCGGTGGCGGCGCTGATCGACAAGGACTACGCGGCGCGGCTGCGCGCCGGGATCAGCCTGGAACGGGCCACGGCGTCGGCGGCGGTGGCGCCTGCTCTCGACAGGGCGCCGGAGAGTCCGCAAACCACCCATTACTCGGTGTGGGACAGGCACGGCAACCTGGTGAGCAACACCTATACCCTGAATTTTTCCTATGGCAATGGTATTTCGGTGGCCGGGGCGGGCTTTCTGCTCAACAACGAGATGGATGACTTTTCCGCCAAACCGGGGGTGCCCAATGCCTTTGGCCTGCTCGGCGACGAGGCCAACGCCATCGCGCCGGGCAAGCGTCCGCTGTCGTCGATGACACCCACCCTGGTGTTTCGCGACGGCGAGCCGGTGATGGTCACCGGCGGCCCCGGTGGCAGCAGGATCATCACCTCGGTGCTCCAGGTGATCCTCAATCATATCGATTTCGGGATGAACATCGCCGAGGCCACCGCCGCGCCGCGCATCCACCACCAATGGTATCCCGACACCGTGGATGCCGAAGGTGGCATCAGTCCCGATACCCTGCGCCTGCTGCGCGACATGGGCCACGACGTCAAACCCTCTCCCTGGGCTATCGGCCGCACCCAGTCCATTACCCGCGAGCAGGGGCAATTCCAGGGCGTGACGGACTATCGCTGGCCGGGCGGCGGCGCCGAGTCTCCCCGGCAGTGACCGGGGCTTTGCCGCCGGCCAGCGCGGCCGTTCAGTCCCGGTCGGCTTTTTCGCCGTCGATGAACTGCCAGCGGCCGGTGGCGGAGGGCAGCAGGGCCCGGCGGGCGGCGCCGGGATCGTCCAGTTCCAGGTCCGGGTACTTGGGCCGGGTCATGTAGGCGGCAAACCATTCCGCGAGCAGCTCCCGATCGTCGAGGGTGTCGAGCAGCAACTGCCGGGCCTGGTCGATAAAGGCCGGATCGATCATCTCTCCGGCCATCGCCGGGGTCAGTGGCGGGTCGCGGAAGAACAGCCCGGGGCCGCGGCTCAACACCTCGGTGGCGAGATCGTCGAGCATTTCCCCGGCGGTGGGAGCGCGAAAGCCGAGGGAAAAGGTCAGGCATTCGCCCTGGGCGGTGCCCCGGTGGGCGATTCGCGGCGGCAGATAGAGAATGTCGCCAGGTTCCAGCACCCAGGTCTGGGTGGCGGTGAAATCCTCGAGGATTTTCAGCGCCGTCCCGGCCAGCAGCGGGGTGCTTTCGTCGCAGGCGGATCCGATCGACCATTCGCGCCGGCCCTCGGCCTGGATCAGGAATACGTCGTAATAGTCGAAATGGGGGCCGACACCGCCGCCATCGCTGGCGTAGCTGACCATGATGTCGTCGATCCGCCAGCGGGGCAGAAAGGCGAACTCGGCGAGGATGTCGCGCACTTCCGGCACCCACAGGTCGACGGCCTGGACCAGCAGGGTCCAGGGCGAGGTGGCCGGCAATGCGGCGAAGTCGCTTTCGGTAAAGGGGCCCTGGCGGAGTTCCCAGGGTCCGCGTTCACCGTCGCGGACCACGATCCGCGACTCGACCTCGTCTTCCAGCGCCAGACCCGCCAGCTCGTCGGCGTCGAGGGGCGAGGCGAATCCCGGCAGCGCCTGGCGCATCAGCAGGGGCTCGCGCTGCCAGTAGTCGCGGAGGAAGCCGGCGGCGTCGATGCCCGTGGGGAAGCGGATCATCGCTCAGTGCTCGCCGTCGATGGCCCGGGCCTGGTCCGCGGCATTGCCGGTATAGCTGGACGGAGTCATCGCCTGCAGGGCGATCCTGGCGGGCTCGGGGATGTCGAGGCCGTCGATGAAGTCGCGCATCTTTTCCCGGGTGATGCCCTGGCCGCGGGTCAGCTCCTTGAGTTTCTCGTAGGGCTGGTCGATGTTGTAGCGGCGCATCACGGTTTGCACCGGTTCGGCCAGCACTTCCCAGGCGTCGTCGAGATCGGCGGCGAGGCGCTGGGGATTGAGCTCCAGTTTGCCGAGGCCTTTCTGCATGGCTTCGAAGGCGATCTGGCAATAGCCGAAGCCCACCCCCATGTTGCGCAGCACGGTGGAATCGGTGAGGTCCCGCTGCCAGCGGGAAATGGGCAGCTTCTGCGCGAGGTGGGTGAACACGGCGTTGGCGAGGCCGAGGTTGCCCTCGGCGTTTTCGAAATCGATGGGATTGACCTTGTGGGGCATGGTCGATGAGCCCACTTCGCCGGCGACCGTTTTCTGCTTGAAATAGCCCAGCGAAATATAGCCCCAGACGTCGCGATTGAAGTCGATGAGGATGGTATTGAGGCGCACGATGGCGTCGAACAGTTCGGCGATGCAGTCGTGGGGCTCGATCTGGGTGGTGTAGGGGTTCCAGGCGAGGCCGAGGGACTCGACGAATTCCCGCGCATTGCCCTGCCAGTCGACTTCCGGATAGGCGGCGAGGTGAGCGTTGTAGTTGCCGACCGCGCCGTTGAACTTGGCGAGCAGCGGCACGGCGCGAATCTGCTGGATCTGGCGGCGCAGGCGGTAGACCACGTTGGCCAGTTCCTTGCCCACGGTGGTGGGGGAGGCGGTCTGGCCGTGGGTGCGCGACATCATCGCGACGTCGGCGAAGTCGATGGCCATGGCCGCCAGGGTGTCGGCGATGGTCGTCGCGGCGGGCAGCAATACCTGGTCGCGGCCGGCCTTGAGCATCAGGCCGTGGGAGCTGTTGTTGATATCCTCGGAGGTGCACGCGAAGTGGACGAATTCGCCGACGGCGTTCAGTTCAGCATTGGCGGCGATGTATTCCTTGAGGAAATACTCGACCGCCTTGACGTCGTGGTTGGTGGTCCGTTCGATATCCTTGATGCGCCGGGCATGCTGTTCGTTGAAGCCGTCGGCAAGCTGGTCGAGCAGGGCGTCGGCCTGCTGGCTGAAGGCCGGCACCTCGGCGATGCCCGGGTGCGCTGCCAGCCGCTGCAGCCAGCGGATCTCCACGATCACCCGGTATTTGATCAATCCGTACTCGCTGAAGATTTCCCGCAGCGGAGAGGTCTTGCTGCCATAGCGGCCGTCGATGGGGGAAATGGCGGTGAGGGGAGTGAGGTTCATGGATACTGTTCCGGTTGGCAGGTTGAACTGTGGAGGGAAGGCCGGCATTTTAGCATAGCGGTCCGGCGTCTGGCGCCATGCCGCGCCTCGGCCGGAGCTCCCGCGGTGTGGTCGTATCGAGGCTGAGAACGGGGGGGGGCGCGCCGGTCAAACCTGCCGGCGCAAGTCGCCGACCAGGTCGAGCACCTTGCGCCGCTGCAGCAGCAACTGGTGCCGCCGGCCGCCGACCTGGTGCCACAGCATGGCGGCGCGGATCGCCGCGAACAGCAGGCAGCGGATGCGATTGGCGATGTCCGGCTGTTGCAGGTGCTGGGGCTGCCCCTTGACCTGGATACGGAAGTTGAAGGTGCTGATGGTGTTGAGATAGACGTCGGCGAGATTGGCGATCACGTTGGGATGGGTGCGACTGAAATGCTCGGCCTGCAGCCGCGCCTTGTCGATGCCGCTGGCCACCTTGCCCAGCATCGCCCGGTTGTGGGCGAGCTTGCGTTGCAGGTAGAGCACGCCGAGCACGTAGCGCAGCAGGTTGGCGTTTTCCGGGGACCGGATGTCGGCCAGAACACTCTTGAGGCTGTCGACGCCGAGGTGCAGGGCGTCGAGCTCGCCAAACACCGCGAGGGTGGAGGGCGGGTTCTGCTCGAACAGGCTGTGGATGCTGGT
This sequence comes from Porticoccaceae bacterium, assembly GCA_041655035.1. Taxonomy (GTDB): domain Bacteria; phylum Pseudomonadota; class Gammaproteobacteria; order Pseudomonadales; family Porticoccaceae; genus NAT127. Next base: position 7,657 of record JBAZCN010000013.1, read on the forward strand.
GGCGAAATCCCGGGACTGGCAGGTGCCCGTGGTGGCGACGGTTTCGACCAGTCGGCACGACTGGAAAACACCGGCGAGGGCGATGGCCTGGTCCCGGGTGGGGCTGGCGAACAGCATGATCAGGTTTCCGTGCGGTTGAAGGTGTGCTCGATGACGCCGCCGCCGAGGCAGACGTCGTCCCGGTAGAAAACCACCGACTGCCCGGGGGTGACGGCGCGCTGGGGCCGGTCGAACTCGACCCGCCAGCCCGCGGCCTCGGCGATCAGGGTGCAGTCCTGATCCGCCTGGCGATAGCGGGTCTTGGCCGTGCAGGAAAACGGCAAAGACTGCGGCGCGCCGTTGATCCAGTGGACATCGGCGGTGACCAGGGTATCGGTGAACAGCAGCGGATGTTCGCTGCCCTGGACGGCGATCAGGACATTGCGGTCGAGGTCCTTGGCCGCGACGTACCAGGGCTGCTCGCTGCCTCCGCGGACGCCGCCGATGCCGAGCCCCTGGCGCTGGCCCAGGGTGTGGTACATCAGGCCCATATGGGTGCCGAGCTTGCGCCCGCAGTCGTCCTCGATGTCACCCGGCTGGGCGGGCAGATACTGTTCGAGAAAATCCTTGAAGCGGCGCTCGCCGATGAAGCAGATGCCGGTGCTGTCCTTCTTGGCATGGGTGGCGAGGCCGTGAGCCTCGGCGATGCGGCGGACCTCGGGCTTGTGCAGCTCGCCCACCGGGAACAGCGAGCGGGCCAGGGCCTGCTCGTCGACGGCGTGGAGGAAGTAGCTCTGGTCCTTGTTGCCGTCGATGCCTTTCAGCAGGCGGGTGTGGCCGCCGTCGTCCAGGCGGCGCACGTAGTGGCCGGTGGCGATCAGGTCGGCGCCGAGGATTTCAGCGTATTCCAGGAACACCTTGAACTTGATTTCCCGGTTGCAGAGGATATCGGGGTTGGGTGTGCGCCCGGCGCGATACTCGGCGAGGAAGTAGGCGAAGACGTTGTCCCAGTATTCGGCGGCGAAGTTGGCGGTGTGGAGCCCGATGCCGAGCCGGTCGCAGACCTTCCGGGCGTCGGCCAGGTCGGCCATGGCGGTGCAGTATTCGGTGCCGTCGTCCTCGTCCCAGTTCTTCATGAACAGTCCCTCGACGCGGTATCCCTGCTCGAGCAACAGCAGGGCGGTGACCGATGAGTCGACACCGCCGGACATGCCGACCATGACCGAAGGTTTGCTCATGCGCTGTCCCCATGGTGCAGGTTGCTGACGAGATCGAGGGGATAGAAACGGCCGGCGAGAAAGTCGTCGATCACTTTCATCACCAGCGGACTGCGCAACAGCTCCGGTGCCGCGCGCAGGGCTTCGGGGGTCAGCCAATGGGCGGCGATGATGTCGGGGTCGAGAACGGCGTGGCGATCTTCACCGAGGGCGCTGGCGGCAAAGCTGACGCGGTAGTAAGTGGCACCGTTGGCGGCCGCGTGGTAGGTGCTGATGCCGAGAAAGTCGGTGAGCTCGACCCGCCAGCCGGTCTCCTCGTAGGTCTCCCTGAGAGCGGCCTGTTGCAGGGTTTCTCCCGGCTCGACATGGCCGGCGGGCTGGTTGATCACTTCCCTGCCGCGATCGCGCTCGCGCACCATCAGGAACTTGCCGTCGCGGTGGATGACAGTGGCTACGGTGAGATGGATCTGGTCGGGCATCAGCGCTGGCTACCTGAAGAGGGTTTTGGGGGGCGCCGGCCGCCGGGCCGGTTTGGCCGGCGGCCGGCGGAGCGTGCCGGGCGGCTATTGTCCCCGGGTCCGGCGCTCTGTTCAACGGCGACCTGGGCGACGGTGAACTGCCCGGGCTGGAGATCGCCCAGCGCCCAGTCGCCGATGCTGACGCGCACCAGGCGCAGGGTCGGCAGGCCCACCGCGGCGGTCATGCGCCGCACCTGGCGATTGCGGCCTTCGCGAATGGTGAGTTCGAGCCAGGATGTCGGCACGGTCTTGCGAAAGCGCACCGGGGGCGTGCGCGGCCACAACCCCGGCTCGGCGATCTCCCGCGCCCGCGCGGGCGCGGTCAGGCCGTCCTTGAGCTGCACGCCCTTGCCCAGCTGGTCGAGCTGTGCCTGGGTGATGACGCCCTCGACCTGCGCCCAATAGGTTTTGGCCAGCTTGAAGCGGGGACTGCTGATCCGCGCCTGGAGGCCGCCGTCGTCGGTGAGCAGCAGCAGGCCCTCGGAGTCGTGGTCGAGACGGCCCGCCGGATAGACATGGGGCTCGCTGATATAGTCGGCGAGACCGGGGTGGCCATCGGCGGCGGTGAACTGGCTGAGCACCCCGTGGGGTTTGTTGAAGAGCACGAGTTTTGACATGGCGCCAATGATAACGCCTTCGCGCGCCGGAACCCAGGAATGAACTGACAGAAGAGGGCCGCTGTGCTAGGATCGGCGCGCTTTTTGCTGCTTTTCATGCCCGCGGCCGGCAACGACGCCGGCCCGCCCGGCAGCTGGCCATCGCAAGCCGGCACCGTGCACGGGGCCATCGACCGCGCTTTCCCGGTGGGCCCTTGCATGTGAATTCATGCCCCCCGCGTGGGGCCGCACGATGATGGGATCGAAGGCAGGGATCTGCGTCGATACCCGAACTCAGGCCGCTGCCTCTGGCGGCGGGCGACACTCTCAGCCCTTGGAGCTCAGGAAGAACCATGACATCAAAAATCATCTATACCCTGACCGATGAAGCACCCGCCCTGGCGACCTATTCTCTGCTGCCAATCGTTCAGGCATTTACGGGACCCTCCGGTATTGCCATCGAAACCCGGGATATTTCCCTGTCGGGCCGTATCATCGCGCTGTTTCCCGAACGCCTCGGCGCCGAGCAGCGCATTGGCGACGATCTGGCCGAACTCGGCCAACTGGCCACCACCCCCGAAGCCAATATCATCAAGCTGCCCAATATCAGTGCCTCGGTACCGCAACTGGTGGCCGCCATCAAGGAATTGCAGGCAAAAGGCTACGATCTCCCCGACTATCCCGAGGATCCGCAGAGCGATGCCGAACGGGATATCAGATCGCGCTACAACCGGGTCATGGGCAGCGCCGTCAACCCGGTGCTCCGCGAGGGCAACTCCGATCGCCGGGCGCCGGCTTCGGTCAAGAGCTATGCCCGCAACAACCCCCACAAGATGGGCCCCTGGGCCGCTGACTCGAAAACCCATGTCGCCCATATGACCGGCGGCGATTTCTACGGCAGCGAGCAATCGGTCACCGTCGCCGACGCCGGCGCGGTGCGCATCGAGCTGGTGGCCGGGGATGGTTCGACCAAGGTCCTCAAGGACAAAACCCCGCTGCTGGCCGGGGAGGTGATCGACGCCGCGGTGATGAGCCGCCGCGCGCTGCGGGAGTTTTTCGCGGCCCAGATCGCCGAGGCGAAAGAGAGTGGCGTATTGCTGTCGCTGCATCTCAAGGCGACCATGATGAAGGTGTCCGATCCCATCATGTTCGGCCATGCGGTCACCGTCTTCTTCAAGGATCTGTTCGCCAGGCACGAAGCGACCCTCGAGGCGCTGGGTGTCGATACCAACAACGGTCTCGGCGACTTGTACGCCAAGATCAAGACCCTGCCGGACGACCAGCGGGCGGCCATCGAGGCGGATATCGCCGCGGCCTACCAGCAGGGGCCGGCGCTGGCCATGGTCAATTCCGACAAGGGCATCACCAACCTCCATGTACCGAGCGATGTCATCGTCGACGCCTCGATGCCGGCGATGATCCGCGACTCCGGCCGGATGTGGGGGCCGGACGGCAAGCTCCATGACACCAAGGCGCTGATCCCCGATCGTTGCTACGCCGGTGTCTACCAGGAGGTGATCGACGACTGCAAGAAGCACGGCGCTTTCGATCCCACTACCATGGGCAGCGTGCCCAATGTCGGCCTGATGGCGCAGAAGGCCGAGGAGTACGGCTCTCACGACAAGACCTTCCAGGTGCCGGCCGACGGCGTGGTCCGGGTGATCGACGACAAGGGCCAGGTGCTGATGGAGCATTCGGTGGAGCGCGGCGACATCTGGCGCATGTGCCAAACCAAGGACGCCCCGATCCAGGACTGGGTGAAGCTCGCCGTCAACCGCGCCCGCGCCACCGGGGTGCCGGCGGTGTTCTGGCTCGATCGCAACCGCGCCCACGACGCCCAGGTCATCGCCAAGGTCGAGCGCTATCTCAAGGATCACGATACCAGCGGTCTCGATATTCGTATCCTGGCGCCGGAGCAGGCCTGCCGGCTGTCGCTGGAGCGCCTGCGCCGCGGCGAGGACACCATCTCGGTGACCGGCAATGTGCTGCGCGATTACCTCACCGACCTGTTCCCGATCATGGAACTGGGCACCAGCGCCAAAATGCTGTCGATCGTGCCGTTGATGAATGGCGGCGGCCTGTTTGAGACCGGCGCCGGCGGCTCCGCTCCCAAACATGTCCAGCAGTTCCTCGAGGAGAACCACCTGCGCTGGGATTCGCTGGGCGAGTTCCTGGCCCTGGCCGAGTCGCTGGATCACTTTGGCAGCGTCACCGGCAATGACAAGGCCAGGGTGTTTGCCAAGACCCTGGATCGGGCCAACGGCAAATTCCTCGATGCCAACAAGTCGCCGTCCCGCAAGGCCGGTGAACTCGATAACCGGGGCAGCCATTTCTACCTGGCCCTGTACTGGGCCGCGGCGCTGGCGGGCCAGGACGACGATGCCGAGCTCAAGGCCAGCTTCACCCCCGTGGCGGCGGCCATGGCCGCCGCCGAGGCGACCATCATCGCCGAGCTCAACGGCGTCCAGGGCAAGGCGGTGGACATCGGCGGCTATTACCGCCCCGATGCCGCGCTCACCACCAAGGCCATGCGTCCCAGCGAGACCTTCAATACCATCCTCGCCGACATCCGCTGACGGCGCGCCCCCGCAGGGGGCGTGACAACGACGCCAAAAACCCGGGTTCGGCCCGGGTTTTTGGTGTTTGAATGTGGTCGGTATTCCGCTGTCAGCCTTCGCTGTGAGAGGCGGCCACCTGGCTGTCGGATTTGACGAGAGGGGTGATATTGGTGGCGTGGAGGCCTTTCTCGCCCTGGATGATATCGAAAAGGACTTCCTGGCCCGCTTTCAGCGTTTTGTAACCCTCCATCGTGATTGCTGAAAAGTGGGCGAAGATATCATTGGCGCCATCTTCGGGCAGAATGAAGCCGTACCCCTTGGCGTTGTTAAACCACTTCACGGTTCCTTTTGGCATAACTTTTCTCCCGCCTCATAAAGCTGATTAATGATAGTTATTGGATCCGGGTTTCAAGAGGCGACTATATACCCGATCGAGGCCCTGCTGGCCTGGCTCGCACTATTAACGGGATTTTGCCGACAAGTCAAGATGCCGGGGTGCGGATATGGTGTGATTGCGGCCGGTCGCGGCGCTTGGCGGCGACCCCGGGGCGACAGAATCTTGTAAATTCATTCCCCCCAGGCGGTCGTCTGGGGCTAGAATAAGGCCAAATTTGCGATGATATCAGGGAGGCGGATTGCACAACGTGATTATCCAGGCAGTCGAGGCGCAGCGCCCCGAAGGTGATCAACCTTCCCATGATCTGGTGATCGAGGAGGCGAGACCACAACTCAAGAAGCCACCCATGTATCAGGTGGTGATGTTCAATGATGACTACACCCCGATGGAGTTCGTGGTGGATGTACTCGAAACTTTTTTTGCCATGGATCGGGAGCTGGCCGTTCGTGTTATGCTCAAAGTGCATACCGAAGGCCGTGCTGTGTGCGGTGTATTCACCCGAGATATCGCCGAATCAAAGGCCTTGCAGGTCAATCGCTACGCCCGGGAGAATGAGCACCCCCTGATATGCGAGATCGAGCCTGCCGACGACCCTGAGTAGGAGTACAGATGATGCTGAGTAAAGAGCTTGAGGTCACCCTCAATGGCGCCTTCCGGGTGGCGAGAGACAAGCGCCATGAGTTTATGACCGTCGAACACCTGCTGCTGGCCCTGCTCGATAACGAATCCGCATCCCAGGTGCTCAGGGCCTGCGGTGTCGACTTCGACCTGTTGCGTCGCGACCTGAACGAGTTCATCGATTCCACCACCCCGGTGATCCCGGTCGACGACGTCGAGACCGAAACCCAGCCGACCCTGGGTTTTCAGCGGGTGCTGCAGCGGGCGATCTTCCACGTCCAGTCCTCCGGCAAGAAGGAAGTGCAGGGCGCCAACGTTCTGGTGGCGATCTTCAGCGAGCAGGAAAGCCAGGCGGTGTACTTCCTGCGCATGCAGAATGTCGCGCGGATCGACGTGGTCAATTTCATTTCTCACGGAATTTCCAAGTACGCCGATCAGTCGGAGCCGAGCCGCGACAGCGCGGGCCATCAATCGACGGTCGACGGCGGCGGTGGCGAGGCGGCGGAAAAAAGCCTGCTCGAACAGTTTTCCACCAATCTCAACGTCCAGGCCGAGATGGGTTACATCGACCCGCTGGTCGGGCGCGGCCAGGAGCTGGAGCGGGTCTGCCAGGTGTTGTCGCGGCGCCGCAAGAACAACCCGCTGCTGGTCGGTGAGTCCGGCGTGGGCAAGACCGCCATCGCCGAAGGGCTTGCCAAGCGCATCGTCGATGGCGAAGTGCCCGAGATCATCCAGGGCAGCGTGGTCTATTCCCTCGACCTGGGCGCCCTGCTGGCCGGCACCAAGTACCGCGGCGATTTCGAGAAACGCTTCAAGGGCCTGCTCGCCGAGCTCGAAGAGCGTGAGCACGCCATCCTGTTCATCGACGAGATCCACACCATCATCGGTGCGGGGGCGGCGTCCGGCGGGGTGATGGATGCCTCCAACCTGCTCAAGCCGCTGCTCACCTCGGGCAAGATCCGCTGCATCGGTTCCACCACCTATCAGGAATATCGCGGGATTTTCGAGAAGGACAGGGCGCTGTCGCGGCGCTTCCAGAAAGTCGACGTGACCGAGCCCTCGGTGGAGGAGACCATCGAGATCCTCAAGGGGCTCAAGTCCCGGTTCGAGGAGCACCATCACCTGCGGTTCACCGCCGGCGCGTTGCGCGCGGCGGCGGAGCTGTCGGCGCGCCATATCCCCGATCGCTTCCTGCCGGACAAGGCCATCGACGTGATCGACGAGGCCGGCGCCTACCAGCAGCTGCAACCGGCCTCGCGGCGCAAGAAAACGGTCGGTGTCGCCGATATCGAGCTGGTGGTGGCGAAGATCGCGCGCATTCCGCCAAAAAGTGTCTCGGCGTCCGACAAGGAACAGCTGCGCAACCTGGCGCCGCGCCTGAAGATGGTGGTCTTCGGCCAGGACGAGGGCATCGAGGCGCTGGCGACGGCCATCAAGCTGGCCCGCGCGGGCCTACGGGAAGGGCAGAAGCCCATCGGTTCGTTCCTCTTTGCCGGACCCACCGGCGTGGGCAAGACGGAAGTGTCGCGGCAGCTGGCGGAGGTCCTCGGTATCGAGCTACTGCGCTTCGACATGTCGGAGTACATGGAGCGCCACACCGTATCGCGGCTGATCGGCGCGCCCCCGGGCTATGTCGGTTTCGACCAGGGCGGGCTGCTCACCGACGCGGTCACCAAGCACCCCCATTCGGTGGTGCTGCTCGATGAGATCGAAAAGGCCCACCCCGACGTGTTCAACCTGTTGCTGCAGGTGATGGATCACGGCACCCTGACCGACAACAACGGCCGCAAGGCCGATTTCCGCAACGTGATCCTGATCATGACCACCAACGCCGGCGCTGAACTGACCAGCCGCGCCTCCATCGGCTTTACCGTCCAGGATCACAGCACCGACGCCATGGAGGCGATCAGGAAGACGTTCTCACCGGAGTTTCGCAACCGTCTCGACGGTATCATCCAGTTCAAGTCGCTGCAGCCGGAAGTCATCAAGACGGTGGTCGACAAGTTCCTCACCGAATTGCAGGCCCAGCTGGAAGACAAGAAGGTGGTTATCGAGGCCGACGAGCTGGCGCTGGAATGGTTTGCGCGCCATGGCTACGACGCCAAGATGGGGGCAAGGCCGATGGCCAGGCTCATTCAGGACAAGCTCAAGAAGCCATTGGCGGAGGAAATCCTGTTCGGTAAGCTCGCGCTCGCCGGGGGCACCGTGCACGTCACGGCCAAGGATGATGAGATCGAGCTGGAGATCGAGGCCGCCTGAATCGGGCAGGCAGCCTGTCGCAGGGCAGGCTTACCTGGCCCGGTAGGTGATGCGGCCCTTGCTGAGATCGTAGGGCGTCAATTCGACTTTGACTTTGTCGCCGGTGAGGATACGGATGTAGTTCTTGCGCATTTTCCCTGATATGTGCGCGGTGACGATGTGGCCATTTTCCAGCTTGACGCGGAAGGTGGTATTGGGAAGGGTGTCGATAACCTCGCCTTCCATTTCAATATGGTCTTCTTTTGCCATATTTTTCGTATGCTCCCAGGGCTTTTACAAAAAAGTGGGAGGCATTCTGCCCTAAAAACCCGGGGAAGGCAAAGACTGTTATGTGTGCTGGTCGCTTTTCAGCCAGCGGTCGCCAACCAGCAATTCCAGCGGCCGGAAGCGGCTCTTGTAAGCCATCTTGTCGCAATTCTTGATCCAGAATCCGAGGTATACGTAGGGCAGCTGCAGTTCCAGGGCCTGGCTGACCAGGGTCAGCACCGCCAGGGTGCCGATGCTGCGCTGCCCGCTGTCGGGTGCGTAATAGGTGTAGATGGCCGAGAAGCCGTCTTCGAGCTGATCGAGAACGGTGCAGCCGACGAGCTTGCCGGCGAGGCGGAATTCGATGAAACGGGTGATATCGATGCCGTTGCCGAGGAAATCCAGGTATTGCTCGCGGCTCGGTGGAAACATGTCGCCATCCTTGTGGCGCTGCTTGATGTAGCGATCGTAAAGCCGGTAGTGCTCGCCGGTGTCGACCTGCGCCTTGACCTCGATGTCGAGGTCGCTGTTGCGTTGCAGGCAGCGGCGCTGCTGGCGGCTGGGGTGGAATTCCGCCACCGGGATGCGGGCTGAGACACAGGCGTTGCAGGACTGGCAGCGGGGCTGGTAGTAGTAGCGGCCGCTGCGCCGAAAACCGAGCCGGGTCAACTGGCTGTAGATTTCGGGATCGATACGGGTGGCGGGGTCGACGAACGCGGTGGTGGCTTCCCGGCCGGGAAGATAACTGCAGCCGTGGGGCTGGGTGAAGAACAGGCGGATTCTTTTCAGGTCCGGATTGAAATCATGAGTCATGGCCGCGCACTCAACGACTGAACGATGGCTTCGAGCCTAGCATAGCGCAGGTCCGGGCAAAATCATCATCCCCGGGCCAGGGAAGTTTTGTGTCCCGCGAGTCGCCGAGCCTGGCGATGAATTCCTGGCGCGGCATGGTGACGACCCCCAGCGTGTCGAGGTGGGAATTGGGCACCTGGCAGTCGATCAGCGTAAATCCCCGCTGCGCGAGAGTCCGCGAGAGCGTGATGAAGGCCACCTTGGCGGCATTGGGCTCGCAGCTGAACATCGATTCGCCGCAAAAACAACTGCCGATATGCACACCGTAAAGCCCGCCGGCAAGTTCACCCCGGTGCCAGCACTCGAGCGAGTGGGCGTGGCCGAGGCGGTGCAGTCGCCGGTAGGCGCCTTTCATCGCGGGGGTGATCCAGGTGCCCCGCGCGCCGGCGCGCGGGGCGGCGCAGGCGTCGATGACTTGGTCGAAGGCCCTGTCGGCAGTGATGGTGAAATCGTTTCTGGCGAGGACTTTTGCCATGGTGCGGCCGACATGCTCGGTGCCGGGAAGCAGCACCGCGCGCACCGACGGCGACCACCAAAGTATCGGCTGGCCTTGCTCGTACCAGGGGAACACCCCGTGGCGATAGGCGTCGAGCAGGGTGGGGGCGGCGAGGTTGCCGCCGATGGCCAGCAGGCCATCGGGATCGGTGAGGGCCGCTTCAGGATCCGGGAAACAGGGGTAGAACGGATCCAGCAACGGCAGGGCAGTGGGATCGTCGCTCAGGAGGCGGTTCCTCCGGGGGCTGTTGAGGTTTCGGTACAGGGTGTTGATGGATAAATGAAAGTTTTCATGACAGTGGTTCCTGCGGTGCGCTTCGTTCCTCAGCACACCCTATGCACTTTCATAGGGTGTGCCGACGCAGGAGGCGCACCGGCGGTGCTTGTGCAGCGCGCCCACCTGCGAACGCATAGGGTGTGCTGAGGAACGAAGCGCACCGCAGAAGCTGGTGAAGCCTCAGCCGAGATCGTCGAGGAACTTTTCCGCATCGAGGGCGGCCATGCAGCCGGAACCGGCGGAGGTGATCGCCTGGCGATAGACGTGGTCGGCGACATCCCCGGCGGCAAAGACCCCGGGCACGGAGGTGGCGGTTGCATTGCCTTCGGTGCCGCTTTTGACGGTGATATAACCGTCCTTCATCGCCAGCTGGCCGCTAAAGATATCGGTGTTGGGCTTGTGGCCGATGGCGATGAAAACCCCGGCGAGATCGACTTGGCGAATGTCGCCGTCGACGGTGCTCTTGATCTTCATGCCGGTGACGCCGCTGTCATCGCCCACGACTTCCTCGAGGGTGTTGTTCCACAGCAGGGTGACGTTGCCGCGCTCGGCCTTGTCGAGCAGCTTCTGCTGGAGGATCTTCTCGGCCCTGAGGCTGTCGCGGCGATGGACCAGTACCACTTCGCTGCAGATGTTGGCGAGATACAGGGCTTCTTCGACGGCGGTGTTGCCGCCGCCGACCACGGCGACCTTCTGGTTGCGGTAGAAGAAACCGTCGCAGGTGGCGCAACCGCTGACGCCCTTGCCCATGAAGGCCTGTTCCGATTCCAGCCCCAGGTACTGTGCCGAGGCGCCGGTGGCGATGATCAGGGCGTCGCAGGTATAGCTTTCCATTCCCTCGAGCCGGAACGGGCGCTGGCCCAGGTCGACCTTTTCGATATGGTCAAAAATTACTTTTGTATCAAAGCGTTCGGCATGTTTTTGCATGCGCTCCATGAGGTCTGGTCCCTGGAGGCCCTCGACATCGCCGGGCCAGTTGTCGACATCGGTGGTGGTGGTGAGCTGGCCGCCCTGCTGCATGCCGGTGATGACCACGGGCTCGAGATTGGCGCGGGCGGCATAGACCGCGGCACTCCAGCCGGCGGGGCCTGAACCGAGGATGATGAGACGATGGTGCTGAGCTGTGGACATGATACTTCCTTCAAGAGATTTTCAACGGCAATGGCGACAATGATAAGGTAGCTGGGGTCGCGGTCAAACCCGCTTTTTCTGTCGCCGGTAGCCAGGGCATATTACTGGCTATTCGGATCGCAGGCATTACAATAGCACCCGCATTGTTTTAAGGGATCGAAAGTTGGCGAAGAACCAGGTCAGGGATAAATCCGCAACCGGCCCACTGATGGGGGAGCGGGGGCGGCTGATCCTGCGCGAAGGGGCTCTGCTCGGCTGGCTGCTGGTCTGTCTGTGCCTGCTGATCGCCTTCGTCAGTTATTCCCCCGATGACCCGGGCTGGTCCTATACCGCCGGCCGCGACCAGATCCACAATGCCGCGGGCGCCGCGGGCGCCTGGCTCGCCGATGTGTTTTTTTCGCTGTTTGGCTACATGTCGTTCCTGTTCCCGACACTGTTGGCGCTGCGCGCCTGGAATGTGTTCAAGGCCCGCCGCGACCGCCCTGAACCTTTCGACTGGATCATCTTTACCCTGCGCTTTGTCGGCATCGCCCTGGTCATGGCCAGCGCCACCGCGCTCACCGCCATGCACCACGGCGCGACCGGTGGCGATCTGCCCTTCGGCGCCGGCGGGTTGATGGGCGATTCGTTCGGCAGCGCGGTGACCGCCGGTTTCAGCCATGTCGGCGGCACCCTGATCCTGGTCGCGGTGTTCCTGTTCGGGGTGACCATTTTCACCGATCTGTCATGGCTCGCGGTGATCGACGCCCTCGGGCGCTGGACGCTGATCGGCTGGGATCGGCTGGCTGCCCGCCTCAGCCAGCACCGGCGCGCCAAGGAGGAACGCCAGGCGGCCGAAGAAGCGACGCGGGTGCGCCAGGAAACCGTCGAACGCAAGCAGAAGCGCGGCACCGAGCGCAAGGAGCCGACCATCCAGGCGCCGGTCAAGCCGCCGCAACCCAGCGTGCGGGTCGAAAAGGAAAAACAGGCCATCCTCTTCAAGAGCGAGCCGGTGACTGGCGAACTGCCCCCCCTGAGCCTGCTCGACGAGGCGGTGAAACACAACGACCGGGGCTATTCCCGGGAATCTCTCGAAGCCATGTCGCGCCTGCTCGAGCTCAAGCTCCAGGATTTCGGCATCACTGTCGAGGTCGTGGAGGTGATGCCGGGGCCGGTGATCACCCGGTTCGAGATCCAGCCGGCGCCGGGGGTCAAGGCCAGCCGCATCTCCGGCCTGGCCAGCGATCTGGCGCGCTCGCTGGCGGTGGTCAGCGTGCGGGTCGTGGAGGTGATCCCCGGCAAGTCGGTGGTCGGCATCGAGATACCCAACGAATACCGGGAGATGGTGCGGCTGCGGGAGGTGTTGTCGTCGTCGGCCTACGAGGAGGCCAAGTCGCCCCTGACACTGGCTCTCGGCCACGATATTTCCGGCCAGCCGGCGCTCGCCGATCTCGCCCGCATGCCCCACCTGCTGGTCGCCGGCACCACCGGCTCCGGCAAGTCGGTGGGAGTCAACGCCATGCTCCTCAGCATCCTCTACAAGGCGACCCCGGAAGACGTGCGGTTGATCCTGGTGGACCCGAAGATGCTGGAGCTGTCGGTCTACGACGACATTCCCCACCTGCTGACCCCGGTGATCACCGACATGAAGGATGCCGCCAGCGGCCTGCGCTGGTGTGTCGGCGAGATGGAGCGCCGCTACCAGTTGATGGCGGCGCTGGGCGTGCGCAATCTGGCGGGCTACAACCGCAAGGTCGAGGACGCCATCAGCGAGGGGTCGCCCATCGTCGATCCGCTGTGGCGGCCGGACCCGATGGCGGCTGTGTTCGCCGACGAGGAGATACCGCAGCCGCCGACCCTCGGCAAGCTGCCTTACATTGTGGTGGTGATCGACGAATTCGCCGACATGATGATGATCGTCGGCAAGAAGGTCGAGCAGCTCATCGCCCGCATCGCCCAGAAGGCGAGGGCGGCCGGCATCCACCTGATCCTGGCGACCCAGCGGCCGTCGGTGGACGTGATCACCGGCCTGATCAAGGCCAACGTGCCGAGCCGCATCGCCTACCAGGTATCGTCGAAAATCGATTCCCGCACCATCCTCGACCAGGGTGGCGCGGAACAGTTGCTGGGCCATGGCGACATGCTCTACATGCCGGTGGGCACCAGTGTGCCGATACGGGTGCACGGCGCCTTTGTCGACGACCACGAAGTCCACCAGGTGGTGGCGGACTGGAAGGCGAGGGGCGAGCCCCAGTACCTGGACGACATCACCGACGAGGGTTCGACGGCGTCGATCCCGGTGCCGGGTTACAGCGACGGCGACGGTGGCGGCGACGATCCGGAGAACGACCCGCTCTACGACGAAGCGGTGGCGTTCGTGCTCGAAAGCCGCAAGGCGTCGATTTCCTCCGTGCAGCGCAAGTTGCGCATCGGCTATAACCGCGCGGCGCGGCTGATCGAAGCGATGGAGATCGCCGGCGTGGTCAGCACCATGAACACCAACGGCAGCCGCGAAGTGCTGTCGCCGAACCATCGAGGCTGATAGCTGGAGATCGATAGCTGATGCGATTTACATCCCGAATCCTGGGGGCATTGCTGGCGGCGCTGTTTGCCGTTGCGGCCGCTGGCGGCCCCGAGGACATCGCCGAGCTGGGCAACCGCCTGGCGCCGATGAAGAACCTCTCGGCAGGGTTCAACCAGACCGTGACCTCCGCCGACGGCTACATCATCCAGGAAATCACCGGCACGCTGACCGTGGCCCGGCCCGGCAAGGTGCGCTGGGAGAGCGATGCGCCCTACGAGCAGCTGGTGGTGTCCGATGCTGAAACGCTTTGGCTCTACGACCCGGATCTCGAGCAGGTGACGGTGCGCCCTTTCAGCCACGACATCAGCAGGACCCCGGCGGTGCTGTTCATCGGCGAGGTGAAGGATCTCGCCAGGGACTACCAGGTCAGCGCCGAGCGCGAGGGAGAGCGCAGCCTGTACTGGCTGGAGCCGGTCAACGGCGACGCCTTGTACGAACGCATTTCCATCGAGTTCGACGGCGATATCCCCGTCGCCATGGCCCTGTGGGACAGCCTCGGCCAGGTGACCCGCATCGGTTTCAGCAATGCGACCGTCAACGGCGAGGTCGACCCGGCGGCATTCCATTTCACGCCGCCGCCGGGTGTCGACGTGCTCCACGATGAGTGACCTGTTCTCGCGCGAGGTGTACCGGCCGCTGGCGGCGCGGATGCGGCCCCGCAGCCTCGATGAATTTGCCGGCCAGGAGCATGTCCTCGGCGCCGGCAAACCGCTGCGCGAGGCGATCCTCAGGGGCCAGCTCCATTCGATGGTGTTCTGGGGTCCGCCGGGCGTCGGCAAGACCACCCTGGCGAAAATGATCGCGACCTACGGCAAGGCCCACTTCGAGAGTCTTTCGGCGGTGCTCGCCGGGGTCAAGGAGATCCGCGCCGCGGTGGCGCGGGCCGAGGAGGAGCGGGATATCCGCGGGCGCAAAACGGTGCTGTTCGTCGACGAGGTGCACCGGTTCAACAAGTCCCAGCAGGATGCCTTCCTGCCCTTCGTGGAGGACGGCACGGTGATCCTGGTGGGAGCCACCACGGAGAATCCCTCCTTCGAACTCAACAACGCGCTATTGTCCCGCTGCCGGGTGTACGTGTTTCGCTCGCTGGACGCGGACGCCATCAAGTCCCTGTTGCGGCGGGCGCTGGCCGACCGCGAACGCGGCCTGCCCGAGCCCCTGGCTATCGACGAGGGCGCTCTCGAAGCCATCGCCAGCGCCGCCGATGGCGATGCCCGCCGCGCGCTCAACCTGCTCGAAGTGGCCAGCGACCTCGCCGTCGACGGCCACATCACCGCCGACGTCCTGGCCGAGGTGACAGTGGCCGACACCCGCCGCTTCGACAAGGGCGGGGAAGCCTTCTACGACCAGATTTCCGCACTGCACAAGGCGGTTCGCGGTTCGTCCCCGGACGCCGCCCTGTACTGGCTGGCGCGGATGCTCGACGGCGGCTGCGACCCGCTGTACCTGGCGCGGCGGCTGGTGCGCACCGCCAGTGAGGACATCGGCAACGCCGACCCGCGGGCTCTGCAACTGGTGCTCAACGCCTGGGACGTGCAGGAGCGGCTCGGTTCACCCGAAGGCGAGCTGGCCATCGCCCAGGCGGTGGTGTACCTGGCGGTGGCCCCCAAGAGCAATGCGGTGTACACCGCGTTCGGCCGGGCCCGCAAGGACGTGGCCAGCCAGCCCAGCTACGAGGTGCCGCTCCATCTCCGCAACGCGCCCACCAAGCTGATGAAATCCCTCGATTACGGCGGCGACTACCGCTATGCCCATGACGAGCCGGATGCCTTTGCCGCCGGCGAGAACTACCTGCCGGAAGAGATCGCCGACGCCCGCTATTATTTTCCGGTGGACCAGGGGCTCGAAAAACAGATCCGGGAAAAGCTCGAACGCTTGCGCGACCGCGACCGCACCAGTCCGCGCCAGCGCTACCCGGCGCCCGGGACCCCGGGTGGCGAGCGGTGACCCCGTGGCTGCTGGTGGCGCTCGGCGGCGCCTTCGGGGCTGTCGGCCGCTTTGCCGTCAACGGCTTGCTGTTTCCCCTGTTCGGGCCTAGATTCCCTTTTGCCACCCTGGTGATCAATGCCGCGGGCTCGCTGCTGATGGGTGTCTGCTATGTGCTGATCATCGAGCGCGGCGTGCTCGCCGGGGAGTGGCGCGATTTGCTGATGGTGGGTGTCCTCGGCGCGTTCACCACGTTTTCCGCCTTCTCGCTCGACGCCGTGGCTTTATGGCAAAATGGCCACCTTTTACTGGCCCTCGGCTATGTGCTCGCCAGCGTCATCCTGTCCATCGGCGGCTTGGCGCTGGCCATTTATTTCACCCGGCTGCTCTGATCCGCGGTCGCAATCAGGATACCGTTCCCCCATGCTCGATCCGAAACTTGTTCGCACCGAACCCGAAAACATCGCCACCACCCTGGCCAAGCGTGGTTTCACCCTCGATGTGGAATGGCTCGGGCGGCTCGAGGCGCAGCGCCGCGAAGCGCAGGAGACAGCCCAGTCCCTGCAGGCGGAGCGCAATGCCTACGCCAAGGCCATGGGCAGGGAAATGGCCGCCGCCAAAGCCGAGGGTCGCGATGTGGAACCCTTGAAAGCCAAGGGCGAAGCGCTGAAAAATGCCGCCCAGAAAGCGGAGGACGCGCTGGAGGACATCCAGGCGCGGTTCGAGACCTACCTGCTGGAAGTGCCCAATATCCCCGACCCGGAAGTGCCGCAAGGCGCGAGTGAAGAGGACAACGTCGAAATCCGCCGCTGGGGCGAACCCCGGGTCTTCGATTTCCCGGTGCGCGACCACGTCGACCTCGGCGCCGGGGGGCTCCTCGATTTCGAAGTGGCGAGCAAGTTGACCGGCTCCCGCTTCGCGGTGATGCGCGGCGATTTCGCCCGCCTGCACCGGGCGCTGATCCAGTTCATGCTCGACACCCATATCGCCGACCACGGCTACCGCGAAGTCTATGTGCCCTACATCGTCAATCGGGATTCGCTGCTGGGCACCGGGCAGCTGCCCAAGTTCGAGGCGGACTTGTTCAAGCTCGACGACGAGCGGGGCTTTTACCTGATCCCCACCGCCGAAGTGCCGGTCACCAATATCCACCGCGACGATATCGTCGCCGCCGAACAGCTGCCGGTGAAGTACGTGTGCCACACCCCCTGTTTTCGCAGCGAGGCCGGCAGCTACGGCAAGGACACCCGCGGCCTGATCCGCCAGCACCAGTTCGAAAAGGTCGAACTGGTGCAGTTCGTCCGGCCCGGGGAATCCGACGCCGCCCTTGAAGCCCTGACCGGTCACGCCGAAGCCATTCTGCAAAAACTCGGCCTGCCGTATCGCACCATCATCCTTTGCGGTGGCGACATCGGCTTTGCCGCCGCGCGCACCTACGATATCGAGGTCTGGGTGCCGTCCCAGAACAAGTACCGCGAGATTTCCTCATGCAGTAATTTCCGGGATTTCCAGGCGCGCCGCCTCAAGGCCCGCTGGCGCAACCCCGATACCGGCAAACCGGAACTGTTGCACACGCTGAACGGCTCGGGCCTCGCGGTCGGACGCACCCTGCTGGCCATCGTCGAGAATTACCAGCAGGCGGATGGCAGTGTCGCCGTGCCCGAGGCGCTGCGCCCCTATATGGGCGGTGCCGGACGCATTGCCGGGCACCGGTAAAGGCGATGGACTACCTGCCACTATTCCACAACCTGCAAGGCCGCAAATGCCTGGTGGTGGGCGGCGGCGAAACCGCCCTGCGCAAGGTGCGGCCACTGCTCGAAGCCGGCGCCCGGGTCAAGGTCGTGGCCCCGGAAATCCGCGACTCGCTCCGGGAGTTGGCGGACAGTGGCGCGATCCAGGTCGCCTGCAAAACCTTTCACCCGGATGACATGGCCGGGGTCGCCCTGGTGGTCGCGGCTACCAGCGATGCCCAGGTCAACCTCCAGGTTTCCCGCTGGGCCCGGGAGCGGGATATCCTGGTCAACGTGGTCGATAACCCGGCACTGTGCTCGGTGATCTTCCCCGCTATCATCGATCGTTCGCCGGTGCAGATCGCCGTCTCCACCGGCGGCAGCGGCCCGGTGCTGGCGCGCTTGCTGCGGGGCAGGCTCGAAGCCATGCTGCCCGGCAATTTTGGCAACCTGGCCAGGCTCGCCGCGCGGTTTCGCGCCAGGGTGAAGGAAAAAATCCCGGGCGAGAACGAGCGCCGGGCCTTTTGGGAAGACCTGTTCGAAGGCCGCATCGCCGAATTGGTCCTGGCCGATCGTGAGCGGGAGGCGGAGGCGGCTCTGGAAGCTGTCCTGGACGGCGCGCAAGGGCAATCGCCGGGCGAGGTCTACCTGGTCGGGGGCGGCCCCGGCGATCCGGACCTGCTCACCTTTCGCGCCCTGCGACTGATGCAGCGGGCGGACATCGTGCTCTACGACCGCCTGGTATCGAAGGACGTACTGAACCTGGTGCGCCGTGACGCCGAACGTATCTATGTGGGCAAGACCGCGGGAGACCACCCGGTCACCCAGGACAACATCAACCGCAAGCTGGTGGAGTTCGCCCGTCAGGGCCACCGGGTGCTGCGCCTGAAGGGTGGCGATCCATTCATCTTCGGCCGCGGCGGGGAGGAGATCGAACACCTCGCCGAACACGGCGTTCCCTTTCAGGTGGTGCCGGGGATCACCGCCGCCTCCGGCTGCGCCAGCTATGCGGGCATTCCGCTCACCCACCGCGACCATGCCCAGTCGGTGCGCTTTATCGCCGGGCATCGCCAGGATGACCAGCTCAACCTGCCGTGGCGGGAGCTGGCGGCCCCCGGCCAGACCCTGGTGTTCTATATGGGGCTCAACGGCCTCGAGACCATCTGCAATCAGTTGGTCGCCCATGGCATGGGCGCCGACATGCCCGCGGCGTTGATCGAGAAGGGCACCACGGCCCGCCAGCGGGTGTTTGTCGGCACCCTTGCCGATCTGCCGCAAAAAGTCCGCGACGGCGGCGCCAGGGCCCCGACCCTGATCATCGTCGGCCGGGTGGTCAGCCTGCATGGCAAGCTCCACTGGTTTGGTGAACATGAAGAGGAGGCGGCCAATGGCCAGTGATCAGCCCAACAATGATCAGTCCGACAATGATCGCTACGACTATGACCTGTTCGTGATCGGCGCCGGCTCTGGCGGCGTGCGCGCCGCCCGCATGGCGGCGGCCCAGGGCGCCAGGGTGGCGGTGGCCGAGGAGCGCTATCTCGGCGGCACCTGTGTCAACGTCGGCTGCGTGCCGAAGAAACTTTTTGTCTATGCGGCTGAATTCAGCCACGCCTTCCGCGATGCCGCCGGTTTTGGCTGGACGCTGCCCGGCGCCAGCTTCGACTGGCCGACCCTGAGGGACAACAAGACCCGGGAGATCGAGCGGTTGAACGGCGTCTATGCCCGGCTGCTGGACGACGCCGGCGTCACCCGCATCGACGGCACCGCGACGCTTGCCGGCCCGCAGGCGGTGCGGGTGGAGGGGCGGGAATTCACTGCGCGGCATATCCTGGTCGCCACCGGCGGCTGGCCTTTCATTCCCGAATTCCCGGGCAGCGAGCACGCCGTTTCCTCCAACGAGATGTTTTATCTCGACCGCTTTCCACAGCGTGTGCTGGTGGTTGGCGGCGGTTATATTGCGGTGGAGTTCGCCGGCATTTTCCGCGGCCTTGGCGCCGAGACCCACCTGTCCTACCGGGGACCGCTTTTTCTGAAGAATTTCGACGGCGATCTGCGCACCGGCCTGGCCCGGCGGATGGCGGAGCAGGATATTCGACTTCATTTCGAAACCACCGTCGAGGCCATCGCCAAAAATGGCGACGGCTCCCTGCGGGTCGAGCTCGATGACGGCCGGCGGCTGGATGTGGATACGGTGATGTTCGCCACCGGACGCAAGCCCAATACGGCGGGGCTGGGCCTCGAGAATACGGCGGTCGAGCTCGCCGACAACGGCGCCATCCGGGTGGATGCGCGTTTTCGCACCGCCGAGCCTTCGATCTACGCCCTGGGCGACGTGATCGACCGGGTGCAGCTGACGCCGGTGGCTATCGGCGAAGCCATGGTGCTGGTCGACAACCTCTTCGCCGGCGGCGACCGGCGCATGGACTACGACAGTATTCCCACCGCGGTATTCAGCCAGCCCACCATCGGCACCGTGGGCCTGTCGGAGGAACAGGCCCGGGAGCGCTGCGACGCGGTGCGCATCTATCGCACCGAATTCCGCCCGATGAAACAGACCCTGGCCGGCGGCGATGACAGGATCCTGATGAAGCTGGTGGTGGACGATGCCAGCGACCGGGTGCTGGGCTGCCATATGCTGGGGGAGGGCGCCGGGGAAATCATCCAGGGGCTGGCGGTGGCCCTCAAGGTCGGCGCCACCAAGGCGGATTTCGATCGCACTGTGGGCATCCATCCGACAGCGGCGGAAGAGTTTGTTACCATGCGTCATCCCGTTTGATCCTGCAATCTCGGGCAATAGTCATTTCGGCAACGGCAATTTCAGCAACATTCATTTCAGTAACAGTCAATTTAGTAGCAATGTGGAACAGTCTATGAATTTCACCGGAACAGAACGCTATGTGGCCACCGACGATCTGCGCATGGCCGTCGACGCCACCGTCGCCCTCGAGCGCCCGCTGCTGATCAAGGGCGAGCCCGGCACCGGCAAGACCCTGCTGGCGGAGGAAGTGGCTGCCGCCCTGGGCCTGCCGCTGATCGCCTGGCACATCAAGTCCACCACCAAGGCCCAGCAGGGCCTTTACGAATACGATGCGGTGTCGCGCCTGCGCGATTCCCAGCTCGGCGACGAAAAAGTCCACGATATCCGCAACTACATCCGCAAGGGCAAGCTGTGGGAGGCGTTCGAATACGAGGGCCGGTGCGTGCTGCTGATCGACGAGGTGGACAAGGCGGACATCGAATTCCCCAACGACCTGTTGCTGGAACTGGACCGCATGGAGTTCCACGTCTACGAGACCGGCGAGACGATTCGAGCGAAGCAGCGGCCCATCGTGATCATTACCAGCAATAATGAAAAGGAACTGCCGGACGCCTTCCTGCGCCGCTGCTTTTTCCATTTCATCAAGTTTCCGGGCCGCGATACCATGGAGGAGATCGTCCGCGTCCACTTCCCGGATATCAAGAAAGCCCTGGTGAGCGAAGCGCTCGACATGTTCTTCGAATTGCGCCAGGTGCCGGGCCTCAAGAAAAAGCCCTCCACGTCCGAGCTGATCGACTGGCTGAAATTGCTGCTGTCGGACGATATTCCCGATGACATCCTCAAGAACCGCGATCCGACCAAGGCGATCCCGCCGCTGTACGGCGCGCTGCTGAAGAACGAGCAGGATGTTCACCTGCTGGAAAGGCTCGCTTTCATGGCGCGCCGGGAAGGTCGTTGATGCTGCTGAATTTTTTCGAGGGGTTGCGCAAGGCGGGCGTGCCGGTTTCGATCCAGGAACTGCTCACCCTGCTGGCCGCCCTTGAACGACACCTCGCTTTTGCCGACATCGATGATTTCTATCTGCTGGCGCGCACCTGCATGGTCAAGGACGAGCGCTACTACGACCGTTTCGATCGCGCCTTCGCGCTGTACTTCAAGGAACTGGAGAGCCTCGACCAGTTTCTCGAACTGCTGATCCCCGAGGACTGGCTGCGGGAGGAATTCCGCAAGAATCTCACGGATGAGGAAAAGGCCCAGATCGAAACCCTGGGCGGTCTGGAAAAACTGATCGAGACCTTCAAGCAGCGCCTGGCCGAGCAGCAGGCCAAGCACAAGGGCGGCAGCAAATGGGTGGGCACCGGCGGTTCGTCGCCCTTCGGCAATGCCGGTTTTCACCCGGAGGGCATCCGGGTCGGCGGCGAAAGCGAGCAGAAGCGCGCCGCCAAGGTGTGGGAGCAGCGCGAATACCGCAATCTCGATGATTCGGTGGAACTCGGCACCCGCAATATCAAGGTGGCGTTGCGGCGTCTGCGCCAGTTCGCCCGCTCCGGCGCCGACGAGGAACTGGACCTCGACGACACCATCAATGCCACGGCGAAAAACGCCGGCCTGCTCGACCTGAAAATGGTGCCGGAACGCCACAATGCGGTGAAGGTGCTGATTTTTTTCGATGTCGGCGGTTCGATGGACAGCCATGTGCGCACCTGCGAGGAACTGTTTTCGGCGGTGCGCACCGAATTCAAGCATCTCGAGTACTACTACTTCCACAACATGTTGTACGACTATGTGTGGCGGGACAGCGCCATGCGCCACCAGCAGCGCATCAACACCTGGGAGCTGCTGCACACCTACGGCAGCGACTACAAGGTGATCGTGGTCGGGGATGCGTCGATGTCGCCCTTCGAGATCACCACGCCGGGCGGCAGCGTCGATTATTTCAACGAGGAGCCGGGAATGGTATGGATGACGCGGCTCACCGATACCTATGAAAAACTGGTGTGGCTGAATCCGGTCAAGCAGAATTTCTGGGAATATACGGCGTCCATTCGGAT
Organism: Porticoccaceae bacterium; assembly: GCA_041655035.1. Taxonomy (GTDB): domain Bacteria; phylum Pseudomonadota; class Gammaproteobacteria; order Pseudomonadales; family Porticoccaceae; genus NAT127. The sequence continues at coordinate 29,828 of JBAZCN010000013.1, forward strand.
GATCAACCAGCTGGTGGATAACCGCATGTATCCGCTGACCCTGGCGGGCCTGGAAGACGCCGTCAGGTATTTGGGGCGGTAGGTGCCGCCTCCGAGCAAACCGCAACCCTGCGTTCCTTCCAGTGGCCACCGCGTGAACGAAACCCGAGCCCAAGCAGAGCAACTCTGGCAGGACTGCCTTATCGCAGACCGCCCAACCTTCGAGCGCCAGCTGCGCGCCATCCGCGAACGCCTGCGCCAGGGCAAACCGGTGGACCACAGCCAGGCCAAACTCGATGCGGCGGTGGCCCGTTCCCGCGAGCAGGTCGCGCGCCGCCGCCGGTCGGTGCCGGCGATCACCTATCCCGACGACCTGCCCATCGCCCAGAAGCGCGACGCCATCATCGACGCGCTCAACCGTTCCCAGGTGGTGGTCGTGGCCGGCGAAACCGGCTCCGGCAAGACCACCCAGCTGCCCAAGATCTGCCTCGAACTCGGCCGCGGCGTCACCGGCCTGATCGGCCACACCCAACCGCGGCGGATCGCCGCGCGCACCGTCGCCCAGCGCATCGCCGAGGAGCTGAACACCCCGCTCGGGGACAAGGTGGGCTACCAGGTGCGCTTCACCGAGCAGGTCGGCGAGGACGGCCATATCAAGCTGATGACCGACGGCATTCTGCTGGCGGAAATCCAGCACGACCGCCTGCTCACCCGCTACGACACCCTGATCATCGACGAGGCCCACGAGCGCAGCCTCAATATCGACTTCCTGCTGGGCTATATCAAGCAGCTGCTGCCGAAAAGGCCGGACCTCAAGGTCATCATCACCTCGGCGACCATTGACCTGGAGCGCTTTTCCCGCCATTTCGACAATGCGCCGATCGTCGAGGTCTCGGGTCGCACCTACCCGGTGGATATCCTCTACCGGCCGCCGGCGGAAGCCGACGAGGATCTCTACGGCGCCATCGTCGACGCGGTGCGGGACGTGTTGGCGCTGCCCAGGCGGGGCGACATTCTGGTGTTCCTGAGCGGTGAACGGGAGATCCGCGAGGCCGCCAACCAGCTGCGCCGTGCCGAGCTGCGCGATCTCGAGGTGCTGCCGCTCTATGCCCGGCTGAGCCTCAAGGATCAGACCCGGGTGTTCCAGCCCCATCGCGGCACCCGCATCATCCTCGCCACCAATGTCGCGGAAACCTCCATCACCGTGCCCGGCATCCGCTACGTGATCGACACCGGGCTCGCCCGCATCAGCCGCTACAGCTACCGCACCAAGGTCCAGCGCCTGCCGGTGGAACCCATCGCCCAGGCCAACGCCAACCAGCGCGCGGGACGCTGCGGGCGGGTTGGCGACGGGGTCTGCATCCGCCTCTACGGCGAGGACGATTTCGCCAATCGCCCGGCCTTTACCGATCCCGAGATCGTGCGCACCAATCTGGCATCGGTGATTCTGCGCATGCTCCACCTGCGGATCGGCGACGTGCGCCATTTCCCGTTCGTCGACACTCCCGATTCGCGGCTGATCAACGACGGCTTCCAGCTGCTCGCCGAACTCGGCGCGGTGGATGGCAAGGGGGAGCTCACCCCGCTCGGCGTGCAACTGAGCGCGCTGCCGGTGGATCCGCGTATCGGCCGGATGCTGCTTGCCGCGAGCGGCGAGGGCGCGCTGCGCGAGCTGTTGGTGATCGCCGCCGCGCTCAGCATCCAGGATCCGCGGGAGCGGCCCGCCGACAAGCGCCAGGCGGCGGATGAAAAGCACCGCCAATGGCAGGACAAGGAGTCCGACTTCGTCGCCCTGCTCAAGCTGTGGAATCACTTCGAGGAGCAGCGCCAGGCGCTGGCGCGCAACCCGTTCAGCCGCTACTGTCACGCCAACTTCGTGTCCTACCTGCGGATGCGCGAATGGCGCGACCTGGAGCACCAGCTGCGCCTGGCCTGCCGCCAGCTCGGACTCAGGGAAAACCGCGAGCCCGCCGGGTACGACGCCATCCACCGCTCGCTGCTCTCGGGCCTGCTCGGCCATATCGGCTTCCGCCACGACGAGCGGGAATTCCTCGGCGCCCGCAACCGCAAGTTCCACGTCTTTCCGGGCTCCTTTCTGGCGAAAAAACCGCCCAAATGGCTGGTGGCGGCGGAGCTGATCGAAACCAGCCGGCTCTATGCCCACCAGGTGGCGCGCATCGAGCCGGAATGGCTGACGCGGCTCGCCGCCCACCTGGTGCGCAAAAGCCACAGCGAACCCTACTACGATGCCCGCCGCGGCCAGGTGATGGCCTACGAAAAGCAGACCCTGTTCGGCCTGACCATCGCCGACCGCACGCCAGTACCCTTTGCCGCCATCGATCCGGTCACCGCCCGGCAGATTTTCATCCGCGGCGCGCTGGTCGAGGACCGCTATCGCGGCAAGGGGAGCTTCGCCCGCCACAACCGCCAACTGGTGCGGGAGCTGGAAGACCTCGAGGACCGCCTGCGCCGCCGCGATATCGCGGTCGATGACAGCGCCGTTTATGACTTCTACGACCAGCGCATTCCCGCCGCCATTCACGGCCTCACCGCCTTCGACAAATGGCGCGGCGAGGCGGAAAAGACCGCGCCGCGGCTGCTTTACCTCGACCGTGAAATGCTGGTCAGCCGCGCCGTCGTGGGCGAAGCGGAAAGCGCCTTTCCCCAGGCCGCCGACTGGCAGGGCACCTGCTACCGGCTCAGTTACCGGTTCGAGCCGGGCGGCGACAACGACGGCGTCACACTGCATATTCCGGCACCGCTGGTTCAGCAGGTGCCGGCCCACCGTTTCGAATGGCTGGTGCCGGGGCTGTTGCGCGACAAATGCATCGCCCTGATCAAGACCCTGCCCAAACAACTGCGCAAGCAGTTCGTGCCGGTGCCGGAATACGTCGACAAGGCCCTGGCCGGCATGGTTGCCGACAACAGGCCCCTCGGCGAGGCGCTCGGCGAGCAGCTGCGCCGCCATACCGCGGTGGCCATTCCCGCCGACGCCTGGAACGAACGCAGCGTGGAGCCGTTCTACCGCATCACCTATCGCCTCGAGGATGAGCGGGGCCGGCTGGTGGAGGAGGGCAAGGATCTCGCCGCCCTCAAGGCCGGTCACCGGGCAACCGTGCAGCACGCCATCCGCGAGGGCACCGGCAGCGTCGATGAACAGGCGGGACTGTCGGACTGGAACTTCGGTCGCCTCCCGCACAAGGCGACGGTGACCCGGGGCAAGCTCGATATCGAGGTCTACCCGGCCCTGGTCGACGAGCGCGACAGCGTCGCGCTGCGCCTCTACGACAATGCCGAGGAAGCGGCGCTGGCGTCGCGCCACGGCGTGGTGCGCCTGCTGATGCTGAACCACCCGGAGCCGGCGCGCTATCTGCGCAAACAGCTGCTGAAGGGCAGGGAGCTGGCCATCGTCGCCGCCGGCGTCGACGATCACCAGCAATTGCGCGAGGGCATCATTGTCGCCGCCTATCGCTGCGCCTGTCTCGACGGGCGGCCGCTGCCGGCGACCGCCGAAGAGTTCACCGCCTGCCTGGCGGCCGGCAAGGGCGCCATCGTCACCGAAGCCCAGCAGCTCGAGCAGGTGATCATCGATCTGCTGGAACCGCTCAAGAGCCTGCGCGCCCTGTTGCGCCAGCACGGCGAGCGCTTCGCGCTGTCGGCCGACGACGTTCGGCGCCAGCTCGACGACCTGTTGCGGCCGGGCTTTCTGTTCGATACCGGCGGCTATTGGCTGCGCCAGTACCCCCGCTACCTGAAAGCCGCGGTCGCGCGTCTCGAAAAACTGCCTGGCCAGGCGGAGCGCGATCGGGCCTTCGTCGCCGAGACCCGCGCCCTGGTCGAGAGCTGGCGGCAGTTGGCGGAGCACTCGGCCGGCAGCGGCGAGGCGTACCGGGAGGAACTGGAAAAATGCCGCTTCATGATCGAGGAATACCGGGTATCGTTTTTCGCCCAGGTGCTCAAAACCGTGCTTCCGGCATCCGCCAAGCGCATTCAGGGCCAGCTCGAGCGGGTCAAGGCGCTGCTGTGAATCAACCCCCCCGACATCGCATACAACGAGGAATACTCATGACCAAGCAACTGACAAAATCCCTGGTCGCCGCTGCCGGCGTGGCGCTGCTGGCGTCGGCGACGGCGGCGCCGGAGGTATCGGCCGGTGAAAACCCTTTCCGGATGGTCGAACTGGCCAGCGGCTACCAGATGGCGGATGCCGGCGGCGATAAGGATGCCGAGGGCAAATGTGGCGAGGGCAAATGTGGTGAAGGCATGTGCGGCGCCGCCATGGATGCCGGCGACGAGGCCGATGGCGACGGCGAGACCGCTGCCAAGGCCGGCGCCGAGGGCAAGTGCGGCGAGGGCAAATGCGGCGCCATGGGCGCTGACGAGTAACCGGGCCGGCGGATCGTGAAGCGGATCCCGAGGGCCGGTTTTCCGGTCGCCGGGGCGGGGCTCGGCCTGCGCCGCGCTCTGCTCGGATCGCTCGAAGGTCTCGAGCCAGGCCGGCTGGACTTTATCGAGCTCAGCCCTGAGAACTGGATCGGCCTCGGCGGGCGCTGGGGGCGGCAACTGCGCGCCTGCACCGAGCGCTATCCGCTGGTCTGTCACGGCCTGTCGCTGTCCATCGGTTCCCCCGAGCCCCTCGACTGGGGGCTGATCGGCGCTGTTCGCGATTTCCTGCGCCAACACGGCGCCCGCTGCTACAGCGAACACCTGAGTTATTGCAGCGACCATGGCCATCTCTACGACCTGCTGCCGATTCCGTTCACCGAGCAGGCGCTGCGCTACACCGCCGACCGCATCCGCCAGGTGCAGGATTTCCTGGGGGAGCGCATCGCCCTCGAAAACGTCTCCTATTACGCGGCGCCCCACCAGGAGATGAGCGAAAGCGAGTTTCTGTGCGGCCTGTTGGCGGAGGCGGATTGCCAGCTATTGCTCGACGTCAACAATATCTACGTCAACGCCATTAACCATGGCTACGATCCGCTGGCCTTTCTCGACGCCATCCCCGGCGAGCGGGTGGCCTATGTCCATATTGCCGGGCACTACGAGGAAGCCGAGGATCTGCGGGTCGACAGCCACGGCAGTGAGGTGATCGATCCGGTGTGGCGGCTGCTGGCGCGGGCCTACCAGCGATTCGGGGTGATGCCGACCTTGCTGGAACGGGATTTCAATATCCCATCGCTGGCCGGGCTGATGGCGGAGGTGGACCATATCCGGATGCTGCAGGCCGCCGCGGCCGGGAGCGAAGGGTGACGGCGGTGGATTTCCAGCGTGTCCAGCGGCAACTTGCCGCTCATCTTCGCGACCCCGAAGGCCAGCCGCCGCCGGCGGATATCGAGCCCCGGCGCCTGGCGATCTACCGGCGGCTGATCTACGACAATATCGAATCCTTGCTGGCCCGGGGATTTCCGGTGCTCCGCGCCATCACCCGCGATGCTGCCTGGCGCCTGCTGGTCGCCGATTTCATCCGCTGTCATCGCTGTCGCAGCCCTTATTTTCTCGATATCGGCAAGGAGTTCCTCGCTTATCTGCAAACGCGCGGCGATGCCGCCGGTGATCCGCCATTCATGGCGGAACTTGCGCATTACGAATGGCTGGAGCTCGCCCTCGATATTGCCGATGAGCAATTGTCCGGTGGCAAGCACACCGGCGCCGCCCCGCTGGACAGCCGCCTGAGCCTGTCACCCCTGGCGCGCTGCCTGCGCTACCGCTATCCGGTACACCGGATAGGGGCCGCCTACCAACCGCTGACGGCGCCGGCCGAGCCGACCTTTCTGGTCGTTTACCGCGACCGGCGCGAACGGGTCGGGTTTCTCGAAATCAACGCCATCACCGCGGCGCTGCTGCACCGGCTCGAGGCCGGCGAGGCGACCGGGCGGCAGGCGCTGCTGGCCGTTGCCGGGCAGGCCGGTCGCCTCCGGCAGGAGGAGCTGGTGGCCTTCGGCGCCACCGTGCTGGACCGTCTCGTCGCTCTCGATATCGTTTGCGTCGCAACCTGACAGGCCGTTGCGCGAAGGCTTTTTCCGTTTCGCATCGATTTGCCCACCCACGCTTTCCAACCGCCAACCGCCAACCGCCAACCGCCAACCGCCAACCGGCCTCGCCCGGCCGGCGGGCCCTGTCATCGAAGTGTCACCGAATCTTCATCGTTCTGTCATGGCTGTGGCCGATTATCCCTGCAGCCAAGCTCCTAACCACTACCTTGTACCAAAGGGGAACAACGATGAAGAAAACAGCCATTGCGCTCGCGCTCGCTTCCATCTCCGCCGGCGCCGTCCAGGCCGGCACCGTCACTCACGACGGCGCCGATATCGTGATCAAGACCCGCGGCGGCTTCGAAGCCAAAACCACCGACGGCGAGTATTCCTTCAAAGTGGGCGGCCGTATCCAGGCCGACTTCAACAGCTACGACGGCGTCATCAACGCCGTACCCGGCGAAGACGGCAGCGACTTCTTCTTCCGCCGCGCGCGGCTGGAAATAAAGGGCCACGCCAAGGATTGGGGCTACACCGCCTCCTACAATATGACCAGTGGCGGGTCCATCGACCAGCTGCACACCACCTACACCGGGTGGGGCAACCTGGCCAACGTCACCGTGGGCCAGCAGAAGGAGAACTTCGGTCTCGACGATACCGGCAGCTCCAACTGGATTACCGCCATCGAGCGCGCCCTGCCGGCCAACGCTTTCGACACCGGCAATACCCTGGGGGTGAAGCTGCACGGCGGCAACGACCTGATTTCTTACAGCGCCGGGGTGTTCAAGAACGGCATCGACTCCAATTATGACCTGGATACCGCGGTCACCGGCCGCCTGGTGGTCCGCCCGCTGTTCAGCGGTGGTAACGTGATTCACCTCGGCGCGGGTATCACCGACCGCTCGGGTGCCGCTGCCGACTACAACTCCCGCCTCGGGGCGCGCGGTGGCGAAGAGGGCGATGGGGTCAGTCGTGTCCGCGCGCGGATTGCCAATGCCTATGGCGACCGCCGCGACTACAACCTGGAAGCCGCGGCAAACTTTGGCCCTGTCCATGTGATGGCCGAGTACTTCGACGGCGAAATCGACGTCGACAACACCTCCTATACCGTCGAGGCCGATGGCTACTACATCCAGGCCGGCTGGATCATCACCGGTGAAAGCCGCGGCTACAAGACCGACATCGGCGCCTTCGACGGCGTCAAGCCGGCGAACGCGGGCGGCGCCTGGGAAGTCTTTGCCCGGTTCGATGCCCTCGACGTGGCCAACAGCGCGCCGATCGCGGTTACCGGCGAAAAAGCCGACAGCCTGACCCTCGGCGTGAACTGGTACATGAACTCCCTCGTCCGGCTGTCGGTCAACTATGTCAACGTCAGCACCGACACCAAGATCTCGGGCGAGGACGACGGCGACGCCATCGTCGCCCGTCTCCAGGTGGCTTTCTGATCGCTTCCCCCTCGCAGGATACCCTGGCGGTGTCCAGCCTCAGCCCCGCCTCATGGCGGGGTTTTTTTTGGCTTGTCACGGCTCGGGCGAGGGGTTTGATGGCCTCGGCAGAGGGTGCTTCGTTGCCAGTGTTGTGACGCACGTATTAGCCCCCCGGACCATCAGGGGGTATACTTTGGCGAATATCTGTGGTGAGGGTCGGGTTCGCGGGGCAATCGGTTGAGACGATGCCCTGGAATTGCGAACAAATGCTATATCTTCGCCGCTCGCGGTTGGTTAGAATGGCCGCCGATGTGAGGACCGGGCTGGACTGAGTAGGAATGACGAAATCACTGACATCGTTGCACAGGGCCGTGATGGTGGCCACGCTGGCGTTGCCATTGGCGGCTGCGGCGCAGACGAGCGACGAGGATCCCTTTGAATCCTTCAACCGCGCAGTATTCAGTTTCAACGATACTGCCGATACCTATGTTCTTCGACCCATTGCCAAAGGCTATCGGGCGGTGACTCCGGACCCGGTGGAGAAAGCCGTTGCCAGGGTGTTTTCCAATCTCGGGGAAATCAACAGTGTCGCCAACAGCCTGCTGCAGGGCAAGTTCGACAAGGCCGGTCGCCACACCTCCCGCTTCCTGATCAACACCACGCTCGGCATCGGCGGCATCCTGGATGTGGCGGAGCCCGCCGGCCTGCCGAAGCTCGATGGTGAGGATTTCGGCCAGACACTGGCTACCTGGGGCGTCGGCTCCGGCCCGTACCTGGTGCTGCCGCTGCTCGGGTCGAGTACCGTTCGCGATACCCCGACCCGCTATGTCGACAGCCTCCTCGATCCGGTATTCGAGGTCGACCATGTGCCGACCCGCAACACCATCCTCGGGGCCGAGGCCCTGTCCGGTCGCGCCGAGCTGCTCCAGGCCGAGAAGCTGATCAGCGGCGACAAGTACATCTTCACCCGCGAGGTCTATCTGCAGCGCCGAGCCTACCTGATCAATGACGGTGCCTTTGTCGATGATTTCGATGATGCCTACGAGGATTTCGATGACCTGGATTGGGGCGGCGAGTCCGCCGACTGATGGTGTTGATTTTGCTGCCGGGTGTCATTGGCAGGGGGCGTTTGATGTATTCGAGAGTCGTGGTCGTCGGATGAAGCCGTGAACGGTCCCGCCAAGCGTATTTTGCTGATTCTTCGAGATACCGGCGTCTCGCGACACCTGCGGAACCTACTGGAGACCCAGGGGTGGCGCGTCGATGAGCGCCGGGGATCACCAGGTTTCACCGTTGCCGACTGCTCGTCCTACCAGGTGGTGGTTGTCGAGCCGGCGGGCAGCGGCGAGGCCGAGATCACCGCCATGCTGGCGCAGTGTCCCGCGTTCAGTTCCGCCGTCATCCTGCCGGTTCTTCACGATGCCGCCGCCAGGGGTGTCGTCGAACTGGTTCGCCTGGGCGTGGTGGATGCCCTGCTGGCGCCGTTCTCCGATCGCGAGTTCACCGATACCGTCAACCGGGTTGCCAGCCACAAGGATCTGTATCTCGAGAACCTGCTGTACAGCACTGAACTCGAGAAAACCAACCGCGAATTGCGGGAAAGCCTCAATATCCTCCATATGGACCAGCTTGCCGGCCGCCAGGTGCAGAAGAGCCTGTTGCCGGTGTCTCCGATGGTGTACCGCGACTACCGGCTCGCACACCGGATCAACCCGTCGCTGTACCTGAGTGGCGATTTCGTCGGCTATACCGTGATACTCGACCGCTTCCTGCTGTTCTACATGGCCGACGTCTCGGGTCACGGGGCCTCGTCGGCCTTCGTCACCATCCTGTTGCACTTCATCGTCAAGCGGATCCTGCGCCGCCACACCTACGAAACCGACATTCCCGCGCTGCTGCGCGCACCGGAAGGCGTGATGGAACATCTCAATCGCCAGATCATCGCCGCCGGTATCGAGAAACACCTCACCATGTTTGCCGGCTCGATCGATCTGACCACCAACATACTGCGCTATTCCGTTGCCGCCCAGATGCCCATGCCGGTACTGGTGACGGAGGCCGGTGCCCGGATCCTGCCGGGCAAGGGCAAGCCCATAGGCATGTTCGAGGATGTGTTGTGGGACGTCGAGGAAATTGCCCTGCCGGATAGGTTTTCCCTGCATATGGTATCCGACGGCTTGCTGGAAACCCTGCCGGGCAAAACGTTCGAGGACAAGGAGAAGAGCCTGCTGGGCATCGTTGCCGAATTCACTGGTGATCACGACCAGCTGTGTGCACGGCTGGGCCTCAACAACAATGTCGAGACAGCGGATGACATGTCCATTCTCAGTGTGTCACGGGGGCTTGCCCCATGAGTAGCGGCAGGATTCTGGTAGCCCAGCAGAGCGGTATCTATCTGCTCAAATTGACCGGTGATGTGCGCGTTACCCTGTGCACCTCGATCACCGACTACATGGACAGGATATTCAGCGGCGAGCCGCCGACCGACGTCTACGTGGATCTGCTGGAAGCAGAGGGCGCCGACAGTACCACCCTGGGGCTGCTGGCCCGGCTCGCGGTGCACTGCATCGATGAACTCGGTTTCAAGGCGAAACTGCTGTGTGTCCGGGGCGATATTCTCCGCGTCCTCGAATCGATGGAGCTTGACGAGCTGTTCGAGATTCTCGGCATTCCCGACGGCATCCGGTTGCCGCTCGAGGATATTACGCCCAGCGCCGACGACGAGCCCGAGCTGGAGGAAATCCGCCGGCAGGTGCTCGAAGCCCACAAGCTGCTGGTCAAGCTCAATCCCAGGCTGATGGGGGAGTTCGTCGATCTGATCAATTCTCTCGAGGCGGAAAGCTCTTTGCACGGCTAGCCGTTGGCACCAACAGCTCTTTGCATGGACAGCCTTCCAGATCAATAAGCTTTCTACAACAACAGTAGCTTTCCACAGGGTGAGCTCCCCGCACTGAAGGCGCGCCGCTCGCCGGCTACGCGTCCCTCACCGTCGCCATCGCCTCCCGTATCAGCCCGGCATCGTGGGGCCTGAGATGGGCGTTTTCGCTGAGGAAGCGGCGAAACCGTCGCGCCCCGGGCTGGCCGTTGTAGAGGCCGAGTATGTGCCGGGTGATGTGGCTGAGGCGGACGCCATTGGCGATCTCACGGGCGGCGAAGGGAATGAATGCTTCGAGTACGCCGTCCCGGGTCGCCGCTTCGCGCTCGGCGCCGTAGAAGCGCCGGTCGACATCGGCGAGGATGAAGGGGTTGTGATAGGCTTCGCGCCCGATCATCACCCCGTCGACGTGTTCGAGCTGTTCGGCCACTTCGTCGAGGGTGGTGATGCCGCCGTTGATGATGATCTCCAGGTGGGGGAAATCGCTCTTCAGGCGGTGCACCAGTGGGTACTGCAGCGGCGGGATCTCGCGGTTCTGCTTGGGGCTCAAGCCCTTGAGCCAGGCCTTGCGGGCGTGAACGATAAAGGTGCCGCAACCCCGTTCACTGACCAGTCCGACGAAATCGCGCAGATAGTCATAGGAATCCATGTCGTCGACACCGATGCGGTTTTTTACCGTGACCGGGATGGTGACGGCATCGGCCATGGCGGCGACGGCGTCCGCCACCCGCTTGGGCTCCTTCATCAGGCAGGCGCCGAAGCTGCCGTTCTGCACCCGGTCGCTGGGGCAGCCACAGTTGAGGTTCACTTCGTCGAAGCCGGCAGCGGCGGCCAGGCGCGCGCTGGCGGCGAGATCGGCGGGGTCGCTGCCGCCGAGCTGCAGGGCCAGCGGATGTTCAATGGGATGGTGGGCCAGAAAGCGCGCGCTGTCGCCGAACAGCAGGGCGCCGGTGGTGACCATTTCGGTGTACAACAGCGTGTGCTTGCTGACGAGACGCAGAAAATGCCGACAAAAGCGATCGGTGTATTCCATCATCGGGGCTACACTGACGCGTCTGCCGGGAGCGGCGGGCTGGCTGGCGGTGGCTGGCATGTTCAAGGTATTTGGGACGCTGGGTGCGAGAGTTGAACGAACGACGGATTATACCCCGGAACAAGGTGCGGAATGATCACAAGCAGCAACGCTGAAAGAATCGAAGCTGAAACAATCGAAGCTGAAACAATCGACAGCGCCGCAGACGATGCTCCGGAGTACGCCGGCAGCCTGCTGCAAAGCCTGATGCTGGTGGCGGAGCTGGAAGGGCGCTCGACCTCCCGGTCGGCGATCATCGCCGGTCTGCCGCTGGAGAACGGCGAGCTGCCGGCACACGTCTTTTTGCGCGCCGCCAACCGCGCCGGCCTGGCCGCACGGCTGTTGCAGCGCGAGCTGACCACGATTCCCCGCGAGGTGTTGCCGGCGATCATCCGCTTCAGGGATGGCCGTTATGGCGTCCTCAGCGACGTCGACACCGTACTGGGCATAGCGGTGCTGATGTCGCCGCTCGACAGCGAGAGCCACCAGCTGGAACTCGGCGACCTCCAGCGGCTTTATGCCGGTGACGTGTACTACCTGCGGCCGATGCAGCGCTTCGATCAGCGCACCGCGAAAATCTACCGGCCCAGCAGCGACCACTGGTTCTGGGGTGTCATCAAAAGCTCCTCCGGAATCTACCGGGATGTGCTGGTGGCGTCTTTCTTCATCAACCTGTTCGTCCTCGCCCAGCCTCTGTTCGTGATGAACGTCTATGACCGGGTGGTGCCCAACAACGCCATCGAGACCCTGTGGGCGCTGGCGGTGGGGGTTTTCATCGTCTACATCTTCGACGCCCTGCTGAAAACCCTGCGCAGTTATTTTGTCGAACTGGCCGCCAAGCGCTCCGACGTGATCCTGTCGTCGACGCTGTTCGAGAGGGCCCTGGGCCTCAAGATGCAGTTTCGCCCGGTGTCGGTGGGCGCTTTCGTCAATCGCCTGCAGGATTTCGAGTCGATCCGCACTTTTATCACCTCGACCTGCATCCTGGCGCTGATCGACCTGCCGTTTCTGCTCATCTTCCTGCTTTTCATCGCCTATCTGGGCGGCTGGCTGGTGATGGTCCCGGTCATCGCCATTCCGCTTGCGCTGGGCCTCGGCTACCACGCCCAGCGACGGCTGCGGCCGATAATCCAGAAGGTGATGACCGGATCGACCAAGAAGAGCGCCACTCTGGTGGAGGGCATCTCCGCCCTCGAGACGGTCAAGACCCTCGGTGCGGAAGGCCATATCCAGCGCTCCTGGGAGCAGGCGGTGGGCTATGTTTCCCAGTGGAGCCTGCAGGCGCGCAAGACCTCCAACGCCACTCTGTTCAAGGTGCAGTTGCTTCAGCAACTCGCCGGGGTGGGGGTGGTGGTGTGGGGCGTCTACCTGATCGCCAACCAGGAGCTCACCATGGGCGGCCTGATCGCCTGCGTGCTGCTCAGCAGCAGGGCGCTGGCGCCGCTGGCCCAGGTGGCGTCGCTGATCACCAATTACGACCACGCCGAGGCCACCCTCAGGTCGCTCAACGACATCATGGCCTCGCCGGTCGAGAGAGAGGAGCACAAGCGCTTCCTCCACAAGCCCCGGTTGAAGGGCGAGATCCAGTTCAAGCAGGTATCGTTCGCCTACAACGAGCAGCTCACCGCCCTCGAGGGCGTCTCGCTGTCGATCCGCCAGGGCGAAAAGGTTGCGATCATCGGCCGCATCGGCTCGGGCAAATCGACCCTGGGCAAGCTCGCCATCCGGCTCTACGAGCCGCAGAAAGGCGCGGTGCTGGTCGACGGTTTAGACGTGCA
>JBAZCN010000014.1:0-40806 GCA_041655035.1 Porticoccaceae bacterium
CACTTCGGCACGCGCAACGGGCTGCTCGCTGTGCTCTATCAGGACTTCGATGTACGCCAAACCGCGATCATCGACGCCGCCATCGCTGCCAGCAAACCAACCTTGAAGGACAAGGCCAGTGTCATTGCCTCAAGGTATGTCGAGTGCGTAGTGACACAAGGGCGCGAGATCCCCGGGGTTCTTGCCGCACTGAACGGATCACCGGAACTCGCCACAGTGAAAAGGCAGTATCAACAAACCTTCATCGAAAAGTGCCAGAATATCCTTGCGCCGTTCTCCGGGCCACGAGGCATTTCATTGGCGGGCCTGTGGGCAATGCTCGGCGCGGCCGATTCACTTTCGCATGCGGCCATAGCCGGCGAGATCACCGAAGAGCAGGCGCGGGATGAGCTGTTGCAGACCATTCTGGCTATGGTCAAGCGCAGCAAGTGACATGCTATGGAGTCAGAACATGGTAGGACTCTGCGAGGGCATATAGCGCAGCTTGCTATCGTCATGGAGCGGCTTGCGGTTTGCTTCAGCCACGCTGTCGCGTCGCTCGTCGCCCAGCCGCGCGGCACTGCTGGCGGAGTTTCTTCAGTCGTTCGGGTTTGATCCCCTGTGGCCGAAAAAGATGGGCGAAAAAGATGAGTGTCCCGGAAGTCGCCGACGAATGTCTGAGAAGTGGCTGCCGGGCTGGAGTATCCCCTCCCTCCGGGGCTAACATGGTCGATCGAAAGGCTTCTGGCCATTGCAGGAAAGCAAACCGCAAAGAGGGGAACGAACGATGCTGAGACGGGTTCTTATCGACAGAGTTGAGCGCGTATTGCAATGGAGGACGATACAGCGGTTGATGATCGTCTTGTGCTTTGCCTGTGTTGCAACTGTAGCCAGCGCTGCATCGGCGACCCAGGCTCTCACCGAGAAGGATTGCACTGCCATTGTCAGCGGCTCCGCGTTGGGGTGGGAAAGGCTCGCCAACGGTATTGCTGCATTTTATCCGGCCGATGCACTGGACGGCGGCACCGAGATCGAGCTTGTTTTCCACCAAGCGCATGAGAATTGCCGGCCCGTTGCGGTCGACAACTACGGTATCGAGGGTGGCGATCCCAAACTGGAGGCCAGTTTCATCCACCGCATCAGGGGCGAGTCCAACCTGTTTGCCATCGTCTCATGGCCGATGGACCATCGTGGCCTGGGAATGACTGGGCGTTTCTATTCGGTTTTCGCCTATCGACAATCCGGCTCCATGCTGGAACTGAATAGGTTCGTGGCTGAAAACCGGGAGGTCAGCAGCGGCGTCGTCGGATCGGTCGACGGCACAGAGCAAACCTTTGAGGGCGCCACCGAGGAAGGGCTTATCGCGCTGATGGGTTCCCAGGGGAAATGGTCGTGGCAGGCGGCGTGTGACCCGGGGGGAAACCAGCACGAATTGACCGCCTGTGCCTATGTTGCGCAAATCGAAGCGGAGGAAGCACTCGCCCTGGTGAAGGAACATCTGGCGGACGCCTATGGCTACGACAGCGAAACGCAGGCGGAAAAACTCGCAGAATTCGACCTTGTACAGAGTGCCTGGGAAGCACAGCTGCAAGCGGATCTCAGCGCCTTGTTCCCGCTTTCGCCCGGAGAAGATCCTGGCATCCTGTATGGCTCTTCCTACCCGATGCAATATGCCAATGCCCGCGCCTTTCTCACTCGACAACGCGCTGACTATATGCGGGCGTTCTGGCTTCCGGCAGACGCGGACTTTCAAAATACCACCAATCGCTAGTGGCGCTGGCGGCTTGTTATTGTCCTGCCCGATTTGCAGCCGGAGCCATTACCGATTCACTTGCTGTGGTCGAACACCACGGGCATGACTGCCCGATTGCGCACCACCATCGACGCATTGGTGGAACGATTGCACCGCGGAGGTTGAGGAGGATGGGCCGACGCAGCGTCGGCCACCGCCATTCCGCCGCCCAGGCGCTGCGCAGGAAGATGGGGACGGTCTACTACCACTGTCGCTGACCTGTTCCTGGCTCGGCTCAGCGCCGGCTGCTGGCAAATACGCATCTTGTGCAGATGGGCCAGCACCTCGCGAGGCATGCCTTATCTTGTCAGCCTGCCGACCGCTGTGTTCTTGCCAGCATCAACAGCAGCATGCAGACCACTAGGGCAGCACCCAGGTTGTAGAGCATTCCCGCGACAAAGGCCGAGGCGTACTGGCCGGCTGGCGCTGCCACGTCATCGCCCAGCGCCGCGCCGAACAGAATTCCAACTACAGCCACACCCAGCGCCGCTCCGACCTGCTGGACGGTTGAAATCACGCCCGACGCCATGCCGGCCCGGGCTTCATCCACGAAGCCCAGCACCAGGTTCAGCAGCGGCGTCATGATGCAGCCTTGACCGGCACCCATCGCGATCAGCACGGGAATCAGCCGCGTTGGCACCAGTTCCGCGCCTGCCATCTGCACCTGCGCAATCAGCAGCCCGATCGAGACAGCGTAAGCCAGCGCACCCGCGACGATGGAGCGCGTTCCCCACCTCGCCACTAGCTTCGGCGCGGCCAGCGATGCCAGGACAAAGCCGACACTGCATGGCGCGAAGATACTGCCCGCCGCGAAGGGATCAAGTCCCAGCCCTGTCTGCATCAGCAAGGCAAAGCACAAAAAGAATGAACTGGACGTGGAATAGACCAGGAGCACCAGCAAAGCACCCAGCGCGAAACGGCTCTGAGCAAGCAATCGCATGTCCACCAGCGGCAATCTGCCGGCCGTTCGCCACTGCTCCTGCTGCCGCTGGAACAGCGCAAGCAGTACCAGCGCCATGCCCAGCGACCATAGACTCCAGGCCGGCCAGCCTTGTCCTGGTCCCTCGATCAGCGGCACCAGCAAGAGCGTCAGCCCGGCGCTGACCAGCGCTACGCCCGTCCAGTCCAAGGCTGGGCGCTGCGGCGCACGGGATTCTGGAATGCACCGCGCAGCCGCAATGGCGAACAGGCCAATGGGCACGTTGATGAGAAAGATGCTGCGCCAGCCCAGTCCGAACAGGTTGGCATGCACCAGCCATCCACCGAGCACCTGGCCCGCGATGGCGGCCAGGCCCAGCGTCATTCCCAGCAGGCCGAAGGCGCGGCGGCTGTCGTCGCCGTTGAAGTTGACACGAATGGATGCATAGACCTGCGGGAATAGCAAGGCCGCCGCCAGGCCCTGCAACGCCCGTGCGCCGACCAGGAAGCCGGCGCTGGGCGCCAGCCCGCACAAGGCCGAAGCCAGTGTGAATCCAGCCATGCCGACGACGAACAGCCGGCGACGCCCGAACAGATCGCCCAGCCGCCCTCCGGTAATTAGCAGGACGCCGAACGCCAGCTCGTAGCCGGCCAGAATGAAGCTGATCTGCGAGAAGCTCGCATCCAGCCCGGCTTGCATGCTGGGAATGGCCACATTGACGACGAACAGGTCGAAGATTGTGACGAAGCCCGCCAGCAGTAGCACCGAGAGGCTGAGCCAGGGGGCGCGATGGGATGGGGGGGTAGGCAGGCCTGAAGGGAAAAAGTTTGAGCTCATTTTGCGTGTCCGAGGGGGTAACGCGAGTATTCTCAAACCATTATTAAACAATTACAATTTAACAGTTTATGCTATTACTGGAAGCAATGAGGTAAACGATGCGAACCTTGGAACGAACGCGCCCCGATCTGGCGGCCTTCCTGCGGGCACACCGCGAGCGACTGTCGCCCGTCGACGTGGGCTTACCCAGCGGAGGGCGTCGCCGCACACCTGGGCTTCGACGCGAGGAAGTCGCCGCGCTCGCCGGCGTGGGCCTGACCTGGTACACATGGCTGGAACAGGGGCGCGACATCGGCGTATCGGCGGCATTTCTGGACAGCCTGGCGCGGGTGCTTAAACTGGACGCGGCCGAACGTCGCCATCTGTTCTTGCTGGCTCACGAACGACCGCCCGCCGAACCGGGCAAGACTTGGTGTGTGCTGCCGCCACTGGTCCGGCGCTTGATGCACGACCTGCCGCACCCGGCCTTTGTGCTCAACCTGCGTTGGGACGTGCTGGGCTTCAATGCGCCCGCCGACCAGCTTTTCGGTTTCGACACGCATGCGCCAGAACGGCGCAATCTGCTCTGGCTGCTGTTCACCGATCCCGCCCTGCGCGAGCGCGTGGACGCCTGGGATGAACAAGCCCCGCTGATGTTGTCAAGCTTCCGCCGCGACTTCGCCCGTGCCTTGCAGGAAGCCGACATTCACCAACTGGTGGAGGAATTGGAACGGGTTTCGCCAGAGTTCAAGACATGGTGGCGCAAGCATGATGTTCACGCCTCCTGCAATGGTTTACGCAAGCTAATGATCGACGGGAAGGCCGAGCCGTTCGAGCACACCTCGTTGACCATCGACGAGCATCGGCATTTGCGGCTGGTGATTTATGCGCGGCAGCGGGACGCCGCCGCGCCTGACCGCTAATGGGAACTACGACAGCCGCTCGGCAGCGGGGGGAAGTGGAGTTCTTCGGCAACGGCCAGGAAGCAGCGCAGATGCTGAAAAGTACTACGTTTTCTCCAGTTCCTCTTATCTTGCCTTTTGCTTCAATGTCGCGAGCGCAACGAGGCTCGCTGCCGCCATGCCTAAACAATAGGTCACCAATGGCCATGGGGTGTCGCCATCCAATACCAGGACCGAAAGCGTGCAGGCTGCCAAAACAATGGCACCCGCCATCACCTGAGTGATGGTGGCGAGCGGATGCTCCCGGTTCAGACGTTGCCGCGGTGGGGCTTCTTGCCGGGCTTGGCTGCGAACTTGTCGCTGCCGCTGAATTTTTCCTTGGCGAACTTGCTGTCCTTGACTTTTCTCTCCTTGAATTTGCCTTCCTTGAATTTGGTGCTCTTTGGTCGCCCGTCGACGGGCTTGTCGCTGCGTGGATAAGAGGAGGGCGCCTGGCCGCCTTCCACCCGGCTCATCAGCGCCGGCTGCTGGCAGATGCGCATCTTGCGCAGATGGGCCAGCACCTCCCGGGGCATGCCTTCCGGCAGGTCGACGGTGGTGAAGTTGTCGTGGATCTCGATGCGGCCGATGTACTGGCTGTCGATATCCGCCTCGTTGGCGATGGCGCCGACGATATCCTTGGGCTGCACACCGTGTTCGCGGCCCACCTCGACGCGGTATTTTTCCAGCGGTGGCATATCGGCGTCGCGGCGCTTGGAGAATTTGTCACCCTTGGTGTCGTCGCGGCTCCGGTCCCGGTCGCGGCCGGGTTTTTCCTTTGCCACCGGCGGCGGGTCGCGGAATTCCGGATAGAGGGGCCGCTCCTGTTGTTGCAGGTAGACCAGCGCGGCGGCGATATCGAGAGGATCGATCTCGCGCTCGTTGGCGACGCTGGCGACCAGGTTCTTGAACTTGTCCAGCGAGCCCTTTTCGAGGGTTTCCAGCAATTGAGTGCGGAACAGCTGGATACGCTGCTCGCTGACCTGCTGGCCGGAAGGCAGCTGCATCTCGGCGATGGGCTGGCGGGTGGATTTTTCGATGGACCCCAGCAGGCGGCGCTCCTTGGGAGTCACGAACAGGATGGCGTTGCCCTCGCGACCGGCGCGGCCGGTGCGGCCGATACGGTGTACGTAGGATTCGTTGTCGTAGGGAATGTCGTAGTTCACCACGTGGCTGATGCGTTCCACGTCCAGTCCGCGCGCCGCCACGTCGGTGGCCACCACGATATCGAGCTGGCCGTTCTTGAGGCGGTTGACGGTGCGCTCCCGCAGTTGCTGGCTGAGGTCGCCGTTGAGGGCGCTGGCGGCAAAACCGCGGGCTTCGAGTTTTTCGGCCAGTTCCACGGTGCTCGATTTGGTGCGCACGAAAATGATCATGCCATCGAAGTCTTCCACTTCGAGGATCCGGGTCAGGGCATCCAGCTTCTGATGGTTGCCGAGCAGCATATAGCGCTGGCTGATGCGCTCCACGGTGCGGGTCTTGGCCTGGATGCGCACTTCCTCGGCGTCGCCGAGATAGTTGGCGGCAATGCGCTGGATGGCGGCGGGCATGGTGGCGGAAAACAGTGCGCGCTGGGCGCTGTCAGGCGTTTTCGCCAGGATCGTTTCGACATCGTCGATAAAGCCCATGCGCAGCATTTCGTCCGCTTCGTCCAGTACCACGGCGCGGATTTCCGCCAGGTTCAGGCTCTCGCGGCGGAGGTGATCCATCACCCGGCCCGGAGTGCCCACCACCACCTGCACGCCGCGGCGCAGGGAGCGCAGCTGGCCGCCCATCTCCTGGCCGCCGTAGATCGGCAGGACATGGAAATTCTTCAGCTTGCGGGCGTAACTCTGGAATGCCTCGGCCACCTGAATCGCGAGCTCCCTGGTGGGAGTAAGCACCAGCACCTGGGGCGACTGCTGTGTGGAATCGAGGTTGTTCAGCAGCGGCAGGGCGAAAGCCGCCGTCTTGCCGGTCCCGGTCTGGGCCACGCCCAGCAGGTTCTTTTTGGCCAGCAGCAGCGGGATGCTTTGTTCCTGGATGGGCGAGGGCTGTTCGTAACCGAGTTCCGCCAGGGCGCTGAGAATGGGCGCGCCCAGGCCGAGATCGGCAAATTGGGAAGAGGACATGAGTGTTGAAACCTGCGGGTGGACTCCCGGAGGAGTCGATGGACAAATGGGGGCGAAGTATACGCCTGTGGGCGGATTTAGGGAAATTTTATTTGTAGCTCATGTGCTTATACCGCGCCATGGGAACGCCATGGCGCTAGTGGAAAGGCCGGAACATAACGTCCCAGGGAGAGGTATTCGCCGCTGGCGCTGACTGCCAACATGCGCCGTGCCAAAGGGTCGAAGGAAATCGCGGCGGGTCGATCAGGCGGCTGGTGATTTCAGAGGTAGTCCCGCGCATTTTGCTCTTTATAGTGGCCGGGAATAAGGCCGGAGACAGGCACGGCCGTCACGTCGTGTCGGGCACGGCGTTCAGCGGCGCGCCAGCCAGCGGTCGAGGCTGTTGGCGAAGGCCTGGACATCCTTGCTGCCGAACGGCGCGGGGCCGCCGGTCTGGATGCCGCTCGAGCGCACCTCCTCCATGAAGTTGCGCATCGCCAGGCGCTGGCGGATGGTGTCGGTGGTGTAGCGTTCACCCCGCGGGTTGATGACATCGCCGCCACTGGCGATGACTTCGGCGGCGAGGGGGATGTCGGCGGTGATCACCAGGTCACCCGGGGCCAGGTGAGTGACGATGTGGTTGTCCGCCACGTCGAAGCCCTGGGGCACTTGGACGGCCTTCACCAGCGGGCCTGGCGGTGTCGGCAGGAGCTGGTTGGCAACGAGGATCACCATCACCTGGCGGCGCTGGGCGGCGCGGAACAGTACCTCCTTCACCGCCCGCGGGCAGGCGTCGGCATCGACCCAGATACTGGGGCCGGGCTTGATGGAATCGGTCATGGTCATGGCGCTGCCTGCGGACACTGATCGCTGCATTGTAGCGGGATGGCTTGGCAAGTGCGGCGGTAATGCCTAAAGTGGCCAGAAACACGGCGCCGGAGTCGGGCCCGCCGCCGGTCCCTGCTCAAAATGTCAACCAAGAATTCTACGAAAAGGCTGTCACCCCAACGATGAAAACCAACGCCAGTAAACACGCCAATCTCAATGATTTTTTCAACGATCGGGTGCGGCTGTTTGCCGATAAGCCCGCTGTCACCTGCCTCGGGCACACCCTGAGCTATCGCGAAGTCGATGCCTACGCCAGCGATTTTGCCGGGTTCCTGCAAAATACCCTGGGCCTGGTGCCGGGCGACCGGCTGGCGATCCAGCTGCCCAACCTGTTGCAGTACCCGGTGGTGGTGATGGCGGCGATCAAGGTTGGCGTGGTGGTGGTCAATACCAACCCGCTCTACACGCGCCGCGAGCTCGATCATCAGCTTTCCGATGCCGGGGTCAAGGCGGTGGTGGTGCTCGCCAGCCTGGCGGGCGACGTGGCGGCGGTCCAGCAGGATACCGGCGTCGAGCACGTCATCGTTACCGAGGCGGGCGATCTCCACGCGCCGTGGCGGCGGCGCCTGATCAATGGCGTGATGAAGGCCCAGCGGCTGTTCAAGCCGATGGCCAGGCCGCGCAGCCCGGTGTCCTTCCGCAAGGCGCTGGCGCTCGGCAGGCAGGCGCCCTGCAAGCCTGTCGAATGCCGGGCGGAGGATCTGGCGGTGCTGCAGTACACCGGCGGCACGACCGGCGTTGCCAAGGGCGCCATGCTCAGCCATCACAATCTACTGAGCAATATCCGGCAGGTGGAAAACGCGCTCGGCGACGCGCTGGTGGACGGCGAGGAAATCATCGTCGCCCCGCTGCCGCTCTACCATATTTTTGCCTTTATGGTGTGTATCCTGCTGGGCGCCGGTATCGGGGCGCGGCTGATACTGATCCCCGATCCGCGCAAGCTCGATGCCTTCGTTCGCGAGTTGAAGGGGGTACCTTTCAGCTTTGTGCTGGGGCTCAACACCCTGTTCAACGCCTTGTGTCGCCACAGCGGCTTTCGCGGCCTGGATTTTTCCCGGTTGCGGATCACCGTGTCGGGGGGCATGGCGCTGACCCGCGATACCGCCGAGCGCTGGGAAAAGGTTACCGGCTGCAAGGTCATCGAGGGTTACGGCCTCACCGAGGCGAGCCCGGTGGTGTCCATCAACCCGCTGGAGGAGCCGCGGCTGGGTACGGTGGGCAGACTGCTGGTCGACACCGAGCACCGCCTGCTCGACGGCGGCGGCCGGGATGTGGCGCCGGGCGAGACGGGTGAGCTGTGGGTTCGCGGCCCGCAGGTGATGAGCGGCTACTGGCAGCGCCCCGACGCCACCCGCGAGGTGCTGGATGAGAACGGCTGGCTGCACACCGGCGACGTGGCAGCCATCGACAGCGAGGGTTATCTCAGTATCGTCGACCGGATCAAGGATATGATCGTGGTGTCCGGTTTCAACGTCTATCCCAACGAGGTCGAGGACGAACTTTCCAAGCATCCGGATGTGGTCGAGTGCGCGGCGGTGGGGGTGCCCGACGCGGATACCGTGGAGGCGGTGAAGCTGTTCGTGGTGTCTTCCAACCCCGACCTGACGGTGGAGGATATCCGCCATTTTGCGCGGCAGAATCTCACTGGGTACAAGGTGCCGAAGCAGGTGGAGTTTATCGCCGAGCTGCCGAAATCCAATGTCGGGAAGGTATTGCGGCGGGAGCTGCGCGGCTGAGCCGCCAAGGCGATGACAGGCTCACGGATTCGTTGCAGTCCCATAGGGTGCGCTGAGGGACGAAGCGCACCGGGGCAATCCGCGCCACCCCGCCGGTGCGCCTCCTGCGTCGGCACACCCTATGGAATGTGCCAATATTCAATCGAGGCGGGCTGTTGTCTCGGCATTCATAGGGTGTGCTGAGGGACGAAGCGCACCGGGGCAATCCGCGCCACCCCGCCGGTGCGCCTCCTGCGTCGGCACACCCTATGGGAATGTGCCAATATTCATCCGGGGCGGGCCGTTGTCTCGGTATTCATAGGGTGCGCTGAGGGACGAAGCGCACCGCTCTACTTCCCAAACGGTGTCCCCCTAATCCCGGTCGCGGGTAAATACGGCTTCGATGCGGAACAGGATGGTCGCGGCCCCTTCGCGGTCGTCTTCGAAATCGGCCCGGCGCCAGTGGTAGCTGGGCTGCACTTCGGCGAACAGCCAGTGCTTGTAGATGTTCTGGCGGTAGCGCATGCCCAGGCCGTAACTGGTGGTGAAGTAATCCGGCTTGGTGTCGCCACTGGCGGCGACATAGTAGCTGAGGGCGCGCTTGTTGCTGAGCCGGCGGTTCAGCGAGATGCCGGTGTTCCACGATAACCCGGCTTCTTCTTCCTCCCAGTCGAGACGGTTGTACCACTGCACGACCTTGTCGGTGCTGAGGATCCTGTCGAATTCCAGACGGGTGCGGGAGCCGAAACCGTCATCGCCCCGATACAGTATTTCTTCACTGAAACGGCCGATCAGCGTTTCCCTGAGGGGGTATTCATAGCGGTAGCGCACCGAGGCCTTGGGGTGCAGCGACGAGCGTATTCCCACTTTGAAGTCCAGGCGGTAGTGCTTGCGTTCCCGCGCGGTGTATTGCAGGGCGACGTCGTTGGGGGAATCCTGCCTGTCGATCAGCAGGTCGTCGGAGCCGGTGCGGTCATCGTCGTCGGAAAACAGCAGGCTCAGGCGTTTATTGAGCCTTGGCAGGTGAACCTTGCCGCGGAGCTTGACGCCGCTCTCCCAGCCTTCGATTTCGTCCCACTCCTGTTCGAGGCGCAGGCGCAGGGTGGAGTAGGGCGCTTCTTCCTCGGCGCGGGCCACGCCGAAGAAGTCATCCATCCATTTGGCGATATCGTCGGCGTTGTCGACGATATATTCGTGGCTGGCGTCGAGCCAGGTGCTGTCGTCACCGGCGGTTTCGACAGGCTCCTGGCTCTGGGCGCTCTGGGCAAGCAGCCACACAATAGCAAAACCAACTGCATGACCTCTCATAGCCTTGATCCTTAAGGAATCTCTCGACTGATTTTAGCCCGGCTTTCATGGAGTTTGCTCATTATCTGCCCCGGGGGATTCGGCCAGCAGCGCAACGCGCAGCTCCCGCAGGTAGTTTTTCAGCTTGGCGCGGTTGTCCGGACCGATGCGCAGCAGTTGTTTCTGGATACCCGGCAGCGCCTCGAGGGTCGGATCGACGAACTGGTAGTGGACCGATTCGCGCTCCAGGGCGAACGGGCCGTTGTGATCGGGGGTGAGCAGCATCCGGTCGATGGCGGCGATCACCCGGTTGTCGATGCTGCCGGCATTGCCGCCAAGGTCGCCGTAGGCCTTTTCGAGCAGCGGCCGCAGAGTGTGGAACGTGCTGGCCAGAGCCTCGGGGGGGATGCTGGTGAGCACGGACACGTAGCGGTTGTAGCGGGTGTAGTTGCTCTCATCCATCCACGCCATATCCTGCTCCATGGACACTTTGAACTCCTTGCCGGGCGGTTCCATGGGCAGGACTTTCTTCACCAGCACCCCGCGCGCCAGGCCGTCGATCACCGCCGCGGCTTTCGGCAGCAGGTCGTCGGTGCCGAGCCACTGGGCGAGCTCCTCGGACTCGCTGAGGGGAACCAGCTGTTCGCGGGTGAAATCGTCGCTGGCGGACAGGTCGGGAAGTTCGGGGGCGGCGTCTTCCGAACCGTCGGTGACCTCGGGGGTGCGTTCGGGAATGTCCGGCGCCTGGTTGATCAGCGGGTCGTCCTGTTCCTGGGGCAGTGTCGGGGTCACCGGCTGCTCGGTTATCGCCACCGGTTCATCGACTGGCTGTGGGCCGGGCTTGAACACGAACCACAGGGCGATGGCGGCGATGACCACGGCGGCGATGATGAAGGGCAGCAGGCTGGCGCGGGGCGGGCGGTTGACGGGGCGTTCCTCGCGGTCGACTTTCATGCGCGGTCTCCCTGCTGTCGTGGGGCGGTATGGCTGCGGAGGTGCTTGTTGCCGGGTGCGTGGCAGCGGCCCTGGGCGGCGCGTTGCGCCCGACGTCCGGCCACGGTGGGTTTACCTTGATTCATCGTTGTCTCCGGTCTTGCTGTCCGTATCGGGGGTGAGTGTGATGGATTTCAGGGTCATTTCATAGGTTTCGCCATCTTCCTTCTGGACCAGGCGCACCGGCAGGTAGTTGAGTTCCGGGGCCAGCCACAGCACGGTTTCCCGGTCGCTGTCGTCCCGGACCCGTTCCACCGGCAGGGTGCGCAGCCGGCCGACGGGGGTATCCATGTCGACTTCCGCGAGGCGGCGGTAGCGGTATTGCTTGATGTCGCCGCGATGGATCACCTGGTAGGAGAGGGTCTCGACATCATGGCTCAGGTCGGCCGCCATGGCCACCTGGTAGCTCAGCGGGCCGAGCTGGCCGGGCGCAAAGTCCAGCTGGTGTTCCCGGCCCTTGCGCCGGGTGACGGATTTGTTGGCATCATGGTCGACGGTGACGGTTTCGGTGCGGGATTTGCCGAAGATGGAACGCTGGTAGCGGTAATCGTCGGGGATCAGCCGGTTGTCGGCGTCGACGTGGAAGTTTTCTTCTTCGTGGATGCGGCCAAGGAAGTTCTTCGCTTCGGTGACCAGTTGATAGCCG
This sequence comes from Porticoccaceae bacterium, assembly GCA_041655035.1. Taxonomy (GTDB): domain Bacteria; phylum Pseudomonadota; class Gammaproteobacteria; order Pseudomonadales; family Porticoccaceae; genus NAT127. The sequence continues at coordinate 12,067 of JBAZCN010000014.1, forward strand.
TTGTCGGTGACTCTCAGGTAGCGGTGGGCCTCGATGGGCAGGCCGTTGTAGCGGGCCTGGTAGACCGCATGGTAGGGCTGCAGGACGGGTGGTTTTTCTGCGGCAGGGGGTTCGTCCGCGTGGGCGGCGGTGACGGCCAGCAACAGCAGCAGGCGGGGAATCAGACGCATCGGCTCTCCTTGGGTTATTTGCGGGAAAAGCCCGCGGCCTTGCCTGGGTGGACTTGCGGGCCTGGTCGCGGGCGAGCCGGTAACGGCTCCACAAAGGGTTGGATCATCCCAAAGGATTATTGTTCAGTAAATATCAGACCTTGGGGTGGCAGTAACTGGCCGTCGAGGGCGGCGCCCTGGGCCTCCAGGGTGAGGCGGCCACTGCACAGCAGCTGTACTGCGTAGGGATAGAGCCGGTGTTCGGTGGCCAGTACCCTGGCGGCGAGGCTGTCGGCGGTGTCGCCGGCGACCACGGGCACCCGCGCCTGGACGATGGCCGGGCCGCCGTCCAGTTCCTCGGTGACGAAATGAACCGTGGCGCCGGCCTCGGCATCGCCGCTGTCGATCGCCCGCTGGTGGGTGTGGAGCCCGGGGTACTTGGGCAGCAGGGAAGGGTGAATATTGATCAGCCGGCCGTGGAAGCGGCGGACAAAGCCGGGGGTGAGAATGCGCATGAAACCGGCGAGTATCACCAGGTCCGGAGCCTGGGCCTCGATCCTGGCGGCCAGTTCCCGGTCGAAGCTCTCCCGGTCGGGGAATTCCCGGTGGTCGACCACCTCGGTGGCGATGCCGGCGTCGCGGGCGGTGGCGAGCCCGCCGGCACCGGGCTTGTTGCTGAGCACCGCCACCACGTCCGCGGCGATCTCGGCGGCCCGCGAGGCCCGGATCAGGGCCTCCATGTTGCTGCCGGTGCCGGAGATGAGGATCACCAGCCGGGGACGGGAAATACCCATTGTCAGCGAATGACCACCTGTGGCTGGCCGGGCTCCGCTTTTTCGATGGTGCCGATGATCTGTGCGGATTCACCGGCCTGCTTGAGGATGGTCACCGCGCTGTCGGCGTCCTTGGCGGGAACGCTGATGACCATGCCGAGGCCGCAGTTGAAGGTGCGGTACATCTCTTCGTCGGTGACATTGCCGTTGGCCTGGAGCCATTCGAACACCGGCGGCAGCGACCACCTGGAGCGGTCGATCGCCGCCCGGGCGCCGGCGGGCAGGACCCGGGGAATGTTTTCCAGCAGGCCGCCGCCGGTGATGTGGGCGATGGCGTGCACCGGGCAGGCGCGGATCAGGTCGAGCATCGCCTTGACGTAGATCCGCGTCGGCGCCATCAGTGCATCGGCCAGGGTCTGGTCGCCGACCCGGGTCGCCACCGGGTCGGCCCCGGAGACTTCGAGAATCTTGCGGATCAGCGAATAGCCGTTGGAATGGGGGCCGCTGGCATCGATGCCGATGAGCGCATCGCCGAAGTGGACCGACTTGCCGTCGATGATGTCGAGTTCTTCCACCACGCCGACGCAGAAGCCGGCGAGATCGTAGTCCTCTCCTTCATACATGCCGGGCATTTCGGCGGTTTCGCCGCCCACCAGAGAGCAGCCGGCCTGCAGGCAGCCTTCGGCAATGCCGGTGATCACGGCGGCGGCGATGTCGACATTGAGGCGGCCGGTGGCGTAGTAGTCGAGGAAGAACAGGGGCTCGGCGCCACAGACCACCAGATCGTTGACGCACATCGCCACCAGGTCGATGCCGATAGTGTCGTGCCTGCCGAGTTCCATCGCCAGGCGCAGCTTGGTGCCCACGCCATCGGTGCCGCTGACCAGGACCGGGTTCTTGTAGCCCGCCGGCAACTTGCACAGGGCGCCGAATCCCCCGAGGCCGGAAATCACTTCAGGGCGCCGGGTTTTGCGGGTCACGCCCTTGATGCGTTCGACGAGGGCGTTGCCCGCATCGATATCCACACCGGCATCCTTGTAGCTGAGAGAAGGGGAGGTAGGGGAGGGCTTCTGTGGGTCGCTCATTGATGACATCCTGAGAAAGGCGCTATTTTAGCTTGCCATGGCCAGAAAGCCAGTACCCGCGGCCAGCCGGGAGTCCGAGGCCGGTCAAACGGCGGCCCCGGCGGCCAGTGGCGAGGTGCTGCGCAATGCTGGTGGAAGCCATCACAACTGCTACAATCGGCGCCATGAAGCCTGTTATCCGAATCTGTCTTGCGGCCTTGTTGGCCGGCCTCGTTCCGGCGCTGAGTTCAGCGGCGACGGATTTCTATTCCGCGACCGTGCCGGTGGCGGACCATTCCGCCGCGGCCCGGCAGCAGGCGGCGCGCGCCGGCATGCTCGCGATGCTGGTCAGGCTCACCGGCATCAGGGCGCCGCAGGATGAACCCGCGGTGCGGACGATGCTGGCCGATGTCTCGTCCTACCTGGTGGAGTATAGCTATGTCACTCGCGAGGCGGTGGACGACGGCGCTGCGCCGGGTGGGCTCGGGGTGCGCATCCGCTACGATCGCGCCGGCGTCGACCGCTTTCTGCGCGACCACGCCCTGCCTATCTGGCCGCTGAACAGGCCCCGCCTGTTGGTGTGGGTGGTGGCCGACGAGGGGAGGGAGCCGGCATTCCTGAGCGGTGACGAGGCGGCGCCGGTGATCGCCGATCTCGACCACAGCTTCGACCGCCGCGGCCTGCCGGTGGTGTATCCACTTCACGACCTCGAGGACCAGATGGTCCTCGACGCCCGCCAGGCGCGGGAGTTCGATACCGAGGCCCTCGCCGAGGCCTCCGCCCGCTACCCGGTCCAGGGCTGGCTGGTGCTGCGCTACTACCAGACGTCCGGCCAGCAATGGCGGGGTGCCTGGATGTTGGGCCGGGACGACCAGACCCTGCTGCGCCAGTCGGAAGCGGATACCCTGGAAGGCCTGCTCGACGCCGTGGTCGACGAGGTGGTCGACGCGGTCGCCGAGAACCAGTCCTACGTTGCGCACAGCACTACCGACAGTCTTCAGCTGGGCGTCGAGGGAGTCGCCTCCTACGGCGACTACTCTCGGCTGACCACGCTCCTGGAGGGGTTGTCGATGATTCGCGCGGTGCGCGTCACCGGGCTCGACGGCGACCGCATATCCCTGAGCCTGGCCATCGAGGGCGGGCGCGAGCAACTGCTCGAAAGCCTCTACCGCAACCCCGCGATCCGGCCGTTGGCCGGGGGCAGCGCCGCCGCCGACGGTATCGAACGCCTGCGCTGGGTCTCCGGGCGCTGATCGATGGTCGACCAGCTCAGCTTGCCGCTGTCGGTGCGCAACGAGGCGACGTTCGCCAACTTCCTCGCCGAGCCCGGCTCGCTGCGGGCGCAGGTGGTGGCGCTGCTGGAGAACGCCGCGGTTGCCGACAGCCAGGACACGGCGATTTACCTGTGGGGCGGCGAGGGCGCCGGTTGCAGTCACCTGCTCCAGGCCGCCTGCCAGCGGTTCCAGTGCCACGACCGGGGGGCGCAGTACCTGCCGCTCGACGAACTGCGCGGCTGCGACCCGGCAAGCTTGCTGGTGGATCTCGAATTCCTGCCCCTGGTGTGTATCGCCGACATCGAGGCGGTGGCCGGCGATCGCGACTGGGAGGTGGCGTTGTTCAGCTTGTTCAATCGCGTGCGCGAGCAGGGCAACCTGCTGTTGATCGGTGCCAGCTGTCCGCCCCGCGAGTTGCCCCTGGTTCTGCCCGATCTGCAATCGCGACTGGCCTGGAGCCTGGTATTCCATCTCCCGCCCTATGGTGAAGCCGAGAAAGCGGCGATCCTGCGCTTCCGCGCCGCGCGCCTCGGTATCGAACTCGGCGAGGGCGTCATCGACTTTATCCTCAGTCGCGGGGAGCGTTCCCTGGCCACACTGATGAGCTACCTCGCCCGCCTCGACAAGGCATCGCTGTCGGCACAGCGCCGGGTCACCATCCCCTTCATCAAGGCGGTATTCGGCTGGTAGGTCGTTGCCGACCAGCCAGCACTCCCCGGCGAGCGGGCACACCAACCCTCGACGCGCCTTCATGGCGCCATACCACCGCCAACATCGGCCGCAGTCGTGTTGGTCGCAAAAAACGCCCTTTGGGAGGGATTCGATTGCTTGTGCGCCCGGTTGCGGGCATTAATCTGCTCCTGTCTGGAAGAGGTTGGGTATCGTCGGTTGTGCCCGGCGCCGGGGCGTAGCGGCCCGGCGGCGCCATGGGGGTCAGGGCCGCAAACATAATCCGGGGTTCCATTGTCGTCATGATCGAGATCAATTCACCGGTACGGGCTGCGTTGCTGACCTTGCTCTTCGCCGAGCTGGTGGTCGCGGCTCTGCTGTTTTCTGGGGGCCATGGCTGGTATCTGGCGGGCTTGGTGGTGGTCGCCTGGCTGGCTTGCCTGATGATCGTCGCCCTGCCGGCGCCGCGGGGTATCGTCCAGCGGGTCGACGGCAGCCTGGAGCGCCGTTTCCTGATCGACAGCCTCGGTGAGCATTCGCCGATCATCTATACCGAGGTCAATCGCCAAGGCACCATCACCGAGCTGGGCGGCAGCGCCCTGGCTCTGGTCGGGGACAGCATGGGAGCCGCCGTCGGCGACGACGTCAGGGCCATAATGGGGGGCGACGAGCAGATCGCCGAAGATGTCCACCGGGCGATGGCCGGTGAACACTTCGTCTGCGAGCGGCTGTACGGGCCGCGTTACTACCGCCACCATTTCTTCCCGTCCTTCAGCCGTGCCGGCGAAATGCTCGGTTACTCCAGTGTCAGCATCGACCTGACCCAGGAGCGCAAATTGCGGACCGAGAACGATTTGTTGCGCAAGGTGTTGCAGAACACCACCGATGCGATCTCCATAGCCGACCGCTATCGACGGGTCATCGGCATCAATTCGGCGTTCAGCGCCATCACCGGCTATTCCGATGACGAAGTGACCGGCCGCAAGGCGGGGTTGCCGCAGCTGGAAGTGGGCAATCTCGGCTTTTTCCGCGATATCGCCCGCAGCCTGAAAACCCGCGGGGTGTGGCAGGGCGAGGTCTGGGCGCGGCGCAAGAGCGGCGAACTCTATTCCGCCGCCCTCACGCTCAGCGCGGTCCGCGAAAATGGCGCGATCGCCCATTACCTCTGCTTTTTTTCCGACACCACCGACTTGACCGACATCCGCCGCAGCCGCGAGGAGTTGCAGCACCAGGTCAACCACGACCAGCTGACGGGCCTGCCCAATCGCCGGCTGTTTCTGGACCGCCTCGAACAGGCGATGAAACGCGCCCGGCGCCTCGGCGGAAGCCTGGCGGTATTTTTCATCGACCTGGACAATTTCAAGCTGGTCAACGACTTCCACGGCCACCAGGCCGGCGACCAACTGCTCAGGACAGTGGGTGCACGGCTGGGGCAGAGCACCCGCGATGTCGACACCGTGGCGAGGCTGGCCGGAGATGAATTCACAGTGATCGTCGAGAACGTCGACAAGCACGCCCAGATCCTCGCCGTGGCCGACAAGATCGTCGAGTGCTTCAGCCAGCCTTTTGTGGTCGATGGGCAGTCCCTGGAGATTTCCGCCAGTATCGGCATCGGTGTGTATCCCGACGACGGCGAGGATGTCCTCAGCCTGCTCGATGGTGCCGATGTCGCCATGTACAAAGCCAAGGCCCAGGGGCGCAACGGCTTTTTCTACCTGTCGGAGACCGCCGGAGATACCCGCGGCCAGCTGGCTCAGGCCGCCGACCTGCGCTTCGCCATCGACCGCGAACAACTGGAGTTGCTGTACCAGCCGCTGATGAGCCTGAACTCCGGTGCGGTGGTTGGCTGCGAAGCCCTGCTGCGCTGGAACCACGGTTCCCTGGGGGTGGTTTCGCCGAGGGATTTTCTGCCCGCAGTGGAGGCGGCGGGAGGAATGCCGCAACTGGGCACCTGGGTCGTTCACGAGGCCTGCCGGCAGTACGACCGGTGGCGCAGACAGGGACTGGCGCTCGACTTGCTGTCCATCAATATCGCCAGCCACCAGTTGGATGACGTCGGGTTTCTCGACAGGGCGCGGGAGGCTGTGGACGCCAATCGCCTGAATCCGGCGATACTGGTGCTCGATATCCCCGAAACGCTGGTGCTTGCCGACCGGCGCCGGGCCCAGGACTTTATCGCCAAGGCCCATGCCCGGGGATTCAGCTGTGCGATCAACGATTTTGGCGCCAGCGGCAAACCCTTCGATTATCTTCGCGACCTGCCGGTGGCGATGATCAAGCTCGATCGGCAGATGATCAGTGTCGTTCGCGGCAGCAGTGATTCGCAGCCGTTGATCAACGCCATCGTCACGCTGGCCAACCTGCTCGGCATCAAGGTGCTCGGTGTGGGCGTCGAGCACTCCCGCCAGGAGGGCGTGCTGCGCGGCATGGGCTGCCACTTCGCCCAGGGTTATCTGTACTCCCGCCCGTTGAAGGCTGAAGAGTTTTCCGCCTACTGCGGGCCGGCGCTGCCGCTGCAGGACGTCGCCGGCGGCTAGGGCCCGTTGACGTATAGGCCATTGATAGGCGGAAGGAACCATGACGGGTCTGTGGTTCCTGCGGTGCGCATAGGGTAGGCCGGCGAAGGAAGCGCACCAGCGATGCGGCAGCATCGAGGCTGTTGTGTGTGGCTGGCGAAACGTCGACAGGTTCCAGCCGCGACGGCGGTTGCAATGGCCGCAAGTCGCCACCGCAGGGATCGCTGGCTTTGTCATCGGGGCCGGTTACAATGAGCCGGAACGCAATCGTGTTGGGAGCGCCGCTGATGAGTGATTACCGCGCGCCGGTGATGGAACTGGCATTCGTACTGAAACATGTGGCGGGGCTGGACAGTGTCGCCGCCCTGCCGGGGTTCGACAGCCTCGATGATGACCTGGTGACAGCCATCCTCGACGAGGCGGGGCGCTTCAGTGAAGAGCGCGTGGCGCCCACTAACCAACAGGCGGATCGCCAGGGAACGGGGCTGGAAAACCGCCAGGTGGTCACCGCTCCCGCCCTCGACGGGCTCTACCAGGCCTACCGTGAGGGCGGCTGGCCCGGCCTGACTGGCGACACCGCGCACGGCGGCCAGGGTTTGCCTCAGACCCTCGGTTTTGCCGTCCAGGAAATCCTGCAAAGCGCCAACACGGCCTTTGCCCTGTTGCCGATGCTGACCCAGGGAGTGATCACCGCCCTCGGCCGCTACGGTTCCGCGGAGCAACAGGCGCTCTACCTGCCGAAACTGACCAGCGGCGAATGGGCGGGCACCATGAACCTCACCGAGCCGCAGGCCGGTTCCGATCTCGGCCAGGTGAAAACCCGGGCCGAGCGGGAGGGCGACCATTACCGGCTGTTCGGCCAGAAAATCTTCATTACCTGGGGCGATCAGCCGTATACCGACAACATCGTCCATCTGGTGTTGGCCCGCACCCCGGATGCTCCCGCCGGGGTCAAGGGGATTTCCCTGTTCATCGTGCCCAAGTTCCTGGTGACCGCCGAGGGCGGCATCGGCGAGCGCAACGACGTCTATCCCATCGGCGTCGAACGCAAGCTCGGTATCCACGCCAGCCCCACCTGCACCATGGCCTATGGTGACAATGGCGGGGCCATCGGCTATCTGGTGGGTGACGAGAACCAGGGTCTCAAGTACATGTTCGCGATGATGAATCACGCCCGGCTGGCGGTGGGGTTGCAGGGCGTGTCGCTGGCGGAGCGGGCCTGCCAGCACGCTCTCGGCTACGCCCGGGAGCGCCTGCAGGGCACCCGGCAGGACCGCGGCCCGGTGGCCATCGCCGAGCACCCCGACGTGCGCCGCATGGTGCTGACCATGCAGGCTCTGACCCAGGCGGGGCGGGCGCTGGCGCTCAGCGCCATGCACCATTTCGACCATGCCACTCACAGTGCCGACGACAGCGAGCGCGCCCGCCATCAGCAGCGGGTCGACCTGCTCACGCCTTTGGTAAAGGGCTGGTGCACGGAGATCGTCAACGAAGTGACGTCCCTTGCCGTTCAGGTGCACGGCGGCATGGGCTTCATCGAGGAAACGGGCGTCGCCCAGTACTACCGCGATGCCCGGATTCTCGCCATCTACGAGGGCACCAACGGCATCCAGGCGCTGGATCTGGTGGGGCGCAAGCTGCTGGCCAACGGCGGCGAATACGCCACCGACCTGCTGCGCGACCTGCGGGACATCGTCGGCGGGTGCCGCGCGGCGGGGCTCGATCCGCTGGCCGACAGGCTGGAACAGGCCCTGGGGCTGGCGACCGATGGTGTGCGCGCGACCCTGACTGCGGCCCAGGGCGATCCCGATTACGCCGGCGCGGTGGCGTTCAACCTGTTGATGCTGCTGGGTACCAGCGCGGCTGGCTGCTACCTGGCCAAGGGTGCGGCCAAGGCGGCGGAGCTGAGCGCGGCGGAGCCGGCGGCGAGCACCTTTTACCAGCGCAAGATCGTTGTCGCCCGGGTGTTTGCCGAGCAGGTGCTGCCGCGCTGCCTGGGCTATCACCAGGCCGTGCTGGCGGGTGGGGAGGCACTGATGGCCGGGGAGCTGTGAGTGCCCCCGGCCGCTGATTCAGGGTGGAGGCGCCGGTTGACCGGCTTCCCCTCGCAGCAGCGAAATGAACGCGTGGGCGGCGTTGGACAGGGTCTTGTCCCGGTGGTGGATGAAGCCGAGTTCTCGGGACAGTGCCAGCCCCTTGCAATCGAGCAGCCGCAGCGAGTCGTCGAGCATGGTGGCCGGCAGGATGCTCCAGCCGAGGCCCACTGACACTAGCATCTTGATGGTTTCCAGATAGTTGGTGGCCATCATCGCGCTAAGCGCGTAGCCCTCGCGATCGAAGAGCTTCTTGATCATGCGGCCGGTATAGGTGTCCTGGCCCGGCAGCACGGCGGGATAGCGGCTGAGAGCCGCGATATCCACCTCCGCCATGGCGGCCAGGGGGTGTTCCCACGCGACCATGGGTTCCAGCGGGTCCGGCCAGATCAGTTCGGCGTGGACCCTCGGGTGCGGCTCCGGCGCCAGGGTGATCACCGCCACTTCGAAGCGACCGTGCAGGATGCCCTCATAGGCCACTTCCGAATCCATGAAATCCACTTCCAGGCTGACCTCGGGGTTGAGCACGGCAAAGCGCTTGAGCACCGGCGGCAGGCGGTGAAGGCCGATATGGTGACTGATGGCGATGCGCAGGTTGCCCGAGATGTTGCCCGACAGATCCTGGATCAGCTGGCGTGTCTCCCCCAGTTCGCGAAGAATGCGTTCGGCGCGCGGCCGCAGTGCCTTGCCGGCCTCGGTGAGGTAGATGGTGCGCGATATGCGGTCGAAAAGGCGACAGCCGAGCTGCTCCTCGAGCAGGGCGATGCGCTTGCTGATGGCCGGCTGGGTGAGGTGGCTGCGCTCCGCGGCGGCGGAGAACGAGCCGGTCTCGACCACGGCGACGAAGGCTTCGAGCAGTTGTGTGTCCATTGGTGGATATTAATGGATTCCTATTTGGAATCAAATCTATAAAAATTATGAATTTGTTTTATCAATGGAATCCTTTTATCATGTCGGCAATTCTGCAACGAGGATTCGAACATGGCAGGCAAAACCCTCTATGACAAACTCTGGGATGCCCATTTGGTGGAATCCCGCCCCGATGGCACGGCGCTTCTCTATATCGACCGCCATATCATCCATGAGGTCACGTCTCCCCAGGCGTTCGAGGGGCTGCGCATCGCCGGCCGCAAGCCCTGGCGGCTCGACAGCAACATCGCCACCCCGGATCACAACGTGCCCACCGACAAGAATGAGCGCAAGGGCGGCATCAGCACCATCGTCGATGAAGTGTCGCGGATCCAGGTGCAGACGCTCGACGACAACTGCGACGAGTTCGGCATCACCGAATTCAAGATCAACGATATCGGCCAGGGCATCGTCCACGTGATCGGCCCCGAACTGGGGGTGACCCTGCCCGGCGCGACCGTCGTGTGCGGCGATTCCCACACTGCCACCCATGGCGCCTTCGGCTGCCTGGCGCACGGCATCGGCACCTCCGAGGTCGAGCACGTGCTCGCCACCCAGTGCCTGGTCACCTCCAAGATGAAGAACATGCTGGTCAGGGTTGACGGCGAGCTCGGTCCCGGCGTCACCGCCAAGGATGTGATCCTGGCCATCATCGGCAAGATCGGCACTGCCGGCGGCACCGGCTATGCCATCGAGTTCGGCGGCAGCACCATCCGCAACCTGTCGATGGAAGGCCGCATGACGATCTGCAACATGGCCATCGAAGGGGGCGCCCGGGTGGGCCTGGTCGGGGTCGACGAAAAGTCCATCGAGTATGTCCGCGGCACCCGTTTTGCGCCCACTGGCGAGACCTGGGACAAGGCCGTCGCATACTGGCAGACCCTGCAGTCCGACGACGACGCCCATTTCGATGCGGTGGTCGAGCTGAATGCCGCAGAGATCGAACCCCATGTGAGCTGGGGCACTTCACCGGACATGGTGGTGCCGATCAGCGGCCTGGTGCCGCGGCCCGAAGATCAGGCCGATGCCACCCGCCAGAAGGGCTACCAGCGCGCCCTCGACTATATGGGGCTGGAGGGCGGCATTCCCGTCACCGATATCAAGATCGACAAGGTGTTTATCGGTTCCTGCACCAATTCGCGGATCGAAGACCTGCGGGCCGCAGCGGCGATCGCCAAGGGCCGCAAGGTGGCGGACAGCATCAAGAAAGTGTATGTGGTGCCCGGTTCTCATCTGGTGAAGATCCAGGCTGAGCAGGAAGGTCTCGACAAGATCTTCATCGAGGCGGGCATGGACTGGCGGGAGCCCGGCTGTTCCATGTGCCTGGCGATGAACTCCGATATCCTGGGGCGCGGCGAGCACTGCGCGTCGACCTCCAACCGCAACTTCGAAGGGCGCCAGGGTCCCGGCGGACGCACTCACCTGATGAGCCCGGCGATGGCCGCGGCAGCTGCCATCACCGGCCATATCGTCGATGTTCGCCAACTGTCCTGAGACCAGGGCCTGAGGAAAAGACCATGAAAGCATTTGTATCTCACACCGGGCTGGTCGGCCCTATCGATCTGGCCAATGTCGACACCGACATGATCATCCCCAAGCAGTTCCTGAAATCGATCAAGCGCTCGGGCTTTGGCCCTTACTTGTTCGATGAAATGCGCTACCTGGATGAAGGCTGGTACGGCAAGGATTGTTCCACCCGGCCGCTGAACCCCGATTTCGCGCTGAACCAGACGCGCTACCAGGGTGCCTCGATCCTCCTGGCACGGGAGAATTTCGGCTGCGGCTCGAGCCGCGAGCACGCCCCCTGGGCGCTCGACGACTATGGCATTCGCGTCATCATCGCTCCGAGTTTTGCCGATATTTTCTACAACAACTGCTTCAAGAATGGAATGCTGCCGATCATCCTCGACAAGTCGGTGGTGGCCGAGCTGTTTGCCGAAACCGCGGCCAGTCCGGGCTATGCGCTGACCGTGGACCTCCCCGCGCAGACCATTGCCCGGCCGGGCGGCGAGGTCATCGATTTCGACATCGATGCATTCCGCAAGCAATGCCTGCTCGAAGGCCTGGACGAGATCGGCCTGACCCTCAAGGAAGCGGACAAGATCCGCGCCTTCGAGCAGCGCCACAAACAGGTCCAGCCATGGATGTTCGGGGCTATCCGCTAGGAGCCGTCCGGCAGGGGCATCGGGTACGTGTTCGCTATTCTTCTACATCGGGTTATGGGAGGTCATTGACGTGAAAAAGGTAGGTTTTGTCGGCTGGCGGGGCATGGTCGGTTCCGTGCTGATGGAGCGCATGCAGGCGGAGAATGATTTCCGTGAACTGGATATCGAGCCGGTCTTTTTCACCACCTCCCAGGTGGGGCAGGCGGGCCCCGCGATCGGTGTCGACCTGCCGCCGCTCAAGGACGCCAGCGATATCGACGCGCTGAAGGCGCTCGACATCATCGTCACCTGCCAGGGCGGCGACTACACCAAGGCGGTGTTCCCGGCGCTGCGCAACGCCGGCTGGAACGGTTACTGGATCGACGCGGCCTCGGCGCTGCGCATGAACGATGACGCCATCGTCATCCTCGACCCGGTCAACCTCGGCGTGATCAAGAACGGCCTCTCGTCGGGGGTGAAAAACTACGTCGGCGGCAACTGTACCGTCAGCCTGATGTTGATGGCGCTCGGCGGCCTGTTCAACGCCGGGCTGGTGGAGTGGACCAGCGCCATGACCTACCAGGCGGCGTCCGGCGCCGGCGCTCAGAACATGCGCGAGCTGATCGGCCAGATGGGGGCCATTCACCGCGGTGCCGAGGCCCTGCTGGCCAATCCCGCCAGCGCCATTCTCGACATCGACCGCCAGGTGGCGGCGACGATGCGCGGCAGCGACCTGCCGGTGGACAATTTCGGATTTCCGCTGGCGGGCAGCCTGCTGCCGTGGATCGATACCGAGCTGCCTTCCGGGCAGAGTCGCGAGGAGTGGAAGGCTCAGGCCGAAACCAACAAGATCCTCGGCCGGGAAGGCAATCCGATCCCGGTCGACGGCATCTGCGTGCGCGTCGGCGCCATGCGCTGCCACAGCCAGGCGCTGACGGTGAAGCTCAATCGCGACGTGCCGATGGATGAAATCCATCAACTCATCGGTGACGCCAACGACTGGGTCGACGTGGTGCCCAACCAGCGGCCGGACTCGCTCCAGCGGCTCACGCCCGCCGCCGTCACCGGCAAGCTCGATATCCCTGTAGGGCGGTTGCGCAAGATGAATCTCGGCCCTGAGTACCTGGCGGCCTTCACCGTCGGCGACCAACTGCTGTGGGGTGCGGCCGAGCCTCTGCGGCGGATGCTGCGCATCCTCATCGAAGGGTAGATAGAGCGCCAGCAAGCGGTTTGGGGGTTTCGTCCCCCAATTGCCGACGCTCGTCGGCCGGTCCCCGGCAGGTGATTTCCATTGAAACGCTTTTATATTTCAATGGTTGTCCTTTATGATCCCGACGCTGATCGAGTGGCGCATTCCCGGTGATTTGTCGCTGGTTGTCGGCGCCCCGTGTCGCCTGCTGGCCGGGGCTGCGCCAGGGGCGCTATAACAACCGAGAAGGGATCTCATCCGAGGGAATAGCATGGCTTTGCGCAAGCGTCCAATGGCAGCGGGTGTTGCCGCTCTTTTTTTCTCTTCCTGTCTTTTCTCTTCCTGGATAGCGGCCCTTGGGCTGGGCAAAGTCGAATTGCATTCCGCCCTCAACGAGCCCCTGGACGCGGTGATCCGGCTTGACCACACCGCCGAACTCGGCGAGGCCGAAATCATCGCCGGGCTGGCGTCGGCGCAGGATTTCGCCGCCGCCGGCATCGACCGCGAGCTGATCCTCTCCGACCTGGCGTTCAAGCTGGATTTCAGCGACCCGGCAAACCCGCTGTTGCGGATCACCAGCCACAAACCCATTCGCGAGCCCTATCTCGACTTCCTGGTGGATGTTCAGTGGCCCACGGGGCGGGTGCTCCGGGAATTTACCCTGCTGCTGGACCTCCCCGTGGTTGCCGCCAATGACGCCGCCCGCGCCACCACTTCGGCGGGGGTCCCGGCCAGCGCCGAGCGGGAGCGGGCCGCGGCCGCGCCGTCCCCCGTCCCCGCGGCGCCGGTGGGGCACCGCGGGGATCGTCCGTCAGCGGCGGGGACGCCAGTGGTTCCGGGTCGGGATTACCCGGTGGGCACCGGCGACACGCTGTGGAATATCGCCGCGCGCCTGCCTGGAGACGAGCCGGTGCGGCTCAAGATGGCGGCTATCCAGCAACTCAATCCGACGGCGTTCATCGACGGCGATAGCGGACGGCTGCGCCACGGTCACGTGCTCCGCATTCCCGCGATGGGCGCCAACTCTTCCCGGCCAGCCGGGGAGCCGGGCTCGGCCCCGGGGCTCGCTGACACCCCTGCTCCCGAGCCCCCTCAGGGTACGGGTGGGCATGCGCTGTCGGCGGTCCGTGGCAATGCCGTGAGTGAACAGGCCAATGCCGCGAGTGAAGCGGACCTGGTGCCCGGCGTCGCCGCTCCCGGCAGTGGCGTGTCGCGGGAGGAATGGCGACGTATCCGGGACGAACTGGCGAGAACCCATGAAGAAAATACCGAACTCAAGGGCAGGCTGGGCAAGCTCGAAGAGCAGTTGGCGGGCCTGCGCGAATTGATGGCGCTGGACGACAGGTCACCGGCGATACCGGTGGCGGCTGTCGAGGTCGCCGATACTGCCAGCGGTGGCGGAGAGGAGGCGCCGGGCGCCGTGGTCGCGATGCCGGCGGCGGCGCCGCCCACTGTGGCCGTGGAAGCGGGCAGGGACTGGCCCGCCGCAGTGGGCAGTTACCTGGTGTTTATTTTCGGTTTGCTGGTGGTGCTGATCGGTGCCCTGGTCATCGCCGCGCTCAGAAGGCGTGAGCGGCTGGCTGATCGGTATGACCAGGATAACGATTACCTGCCGGTCCAAGGCCGGAGCGGCGGCCCGGACATGCCGGAGCGGGAGAGGGCGCCGCCGGCGTCGTCGCTGGACGATATCGACCTGCATGAGGATGACGATATTTTTGCCCGTCCGGCGGATACCGCCGCCGAGATCCGCAGCCTGTTCGTCGACGATGATCCTGCCGCAGGGGGCGTGCCGGACTCTTTTCCAGCGGCGGATGTCACCGGCGAGGCTTTCTCTCCTGAGCCGCCCTGGCGACAGGCACCGGCTGAAGCGCCGTTCTCCGACGCGCCGGTGGCTGGTCGGCCTGTGCCGGCGGCCCAGTCCCCGGCGGCGCCCGCGCCGTCGGCCGACGACAGCGAGGTCGAGGACCTCGAGCTGGACCTCTCCGAACTCGAGCTGGACGATATCCTCAATGACCATGGCGCTGCGCCGGCGACTGGCGCCGCAATCGACGCTCCCCTGGATCTCGACGATTTCGATTTTGGCGACGCTGACCAGGGCGACACCCAGCTCGAACTGGCCGAAGCCTACCTGGATATGGGCGACCACGGCGGCGCCCGGGAAATCCTCCAGGAAGTGCTGGCCGCTGGCTCGGATGAGCAGAAAACGCGGGCCGAGGCGCTGCTGGCCAGGCTAGCAGGCTTCACTGGAGAACTGTAGCGATGTCGAATGATTGGCAGTACCTGGCCAATTGCCTGATCCCACCGGAACGGCAACTGCCGGAGGGTGTCCGCCGTTTTGCCGCCGCAGTCGAATATAACGGCAGCTGTTTTCATGGCTGGCAGCGCCAGGCTCATTGCAGCAGTATCCAGGCCGCTGTCGAGGGGGTGCTGTCGTCGGTGGCCAATAGCCCCGTCACCCTGGCCTGCGCCGGCCGCACCGACACCGGCGTGCACGCCACCAACCAGGTCATCCATTTCGACACGGCGGCGCGGCGGGAGCCCCGCAACTGGCTGCTGGGCGCCAATACCCGGCTGCCGGACGCGGTGCGCCTGCACTGGGTCGCCGAAGTGCCTGGCCAGTTCCATGCCCGGTTCTCGGCGACCGCGCGTACCTATCGCTATGTGATCAGCAACGAGCCGGTGCGCCCGGCGCTGTTCCGCAGTATGGTCACCTGGTGCAAGGAGCCTCTCGATGCCGGCGCCATGGACGCCGCCGCCCGCCATCTGCTGGGCGAGAATGATTTCACATCGTTTCGCTCGTCGATCTGCCAGTCGAACACGCCGTTTCGCTGTATCCACGCCATCCGGGTGTGGCGCCGCGGGCAATTGGTGATCATCGAGGTGACGGCCAATGCGTTTCTGCACCATATGGTGCGCAACATTGCCGGCGTGCTGATGGCGGTGGGGCGGGATGCAAAGCCGGTATCCTGGGTGGCGGAATTATTGGCCGCAAGGGACCGCACCCGCGGAGAAGTCACCGCGCCGCCCCACGGTTTGTATTTGGTGTCGGTGGCCTATCCCGACAGTTTCGGTCTGCCGTCGTTCGTACCGGGGCCGCCGTTCGTCGACTGAACCTGGAGCCCCGGTGGCGGGACTCCCTCTCGAAGGAAGAGCCGCCATGAAGAGAAAGACCATAGGGTGCGCTGAGGAATGAAGCGCACCGCAGGCACCACAGAGCTATAAAGGATCCTTTATCCATCGACAGCCTGTATCGAAACACCAGCAGCCCCTAGAATACGGTATCCGCTGGCTGGTACGAGAGTGCCGGTCCCGGCGCCACCAGCCGTCGATGTTGGCAAGCCCTGGCCCTGAGAGAACCGAATGACTGTAACCCGTGTCAAGATTTGCGGCATTACCCGCGCCGTCGACGCCCGTGCCGCCGCCGATGCCGGGGCCGATGCGATCGGCATGGTGTTCTACGCCGGCAGCGCCCGCTGCGTGGCGGTGGATGACGCGGTCGCCATTGCCGCCGCGGTCGGGCCCTTCGTTACCACCGTCGCGCTGTTCGTCAATCCCGATCCGGGCCTGGTGGCGGAGGTGGTCGCCGCGGTGCGCCCCCGGTTGTTGCAGTTCCACGGCGATGAAGACAGCGCTTTCTGCGAGCGTTTTGGCCAGCCCTACATCAAGGCCATCCGGGTTGCTCCGGATACCGATATCGCCGCGGCCGTGGCTGCTCATCCGGCGGCCGGCGGCTTTTTGTTCGATGCCTGGAGCGCCGACGCCTACGGTGGCACTGGCAAAACCTTCGACTGGAAACGTCTGGCGGCACTGCGCGGGTTTCCGCTGATCCTTGCCGGTGGCCTGAATCCCGACAATGTCGGCGCGGCGGTGCGCCTGCTCAGCCCCTATGGGGTGGATGTCAGTGGCGGGGTGGAGTCGGCGCCGGGGATCAAGGACGCCGCGATGATTGCGCGTTTCGTCGCCGCGGCGCGGGCGCTGTGAGATTCACCGACCGGCCGCCGGTGCCCAGCGCCGCCTGAACCTTCGCTCTGGGCGGTGCGCCTGCGCGGCACATTGGCCAGCAGCCGAGGGGAAAAAAATGCTAAACTTTGCCGCAACTTTTCCACGGAATCTCCCATGAGTTGGCTTGAGCGCATCAAAAAGGGTCCAGGCACATTCAAGAAAGACCGCACCAGCAGCGTGCCCGAAGGTTTGTGGCGCAAGTGTCCGCGCTGTAACTCGCCTCTCTACCGGCCGGAACTGGAAAAGAACGCCGACGTCTGCCCCAAGTGTGATTACCATATCCGCATCGGCGGCCGCCGCCGTCTCGACCTGTTTCTCGATCCCGACGGCCGCCAGGAATTGGCCACCGACGTGCTGCCGGTGGATCGCCTCAAGTTCAAGGACACCAAAAGGTACAAGGATCGTCTCAGCGCCGCCCAGAAGGAAACCGGTGAGAAGGATGCCCTGGTGGCCATGCGCGGCACCCTCAAGGGCGTGCCCCTGGTGGCGTCGGCATTCGAATTCGCCTTCCATGGCGGTTCGATGGGGTATGCGGTGGGCGAGCGCTTCACCCGCGCCGCCAAGGTGGCCCTCGACGAGCGCATTCCCTATGTGTGCTTTTCCGCCACCGGCGGTGCGCGGATGCAGGAAGCGCTGATCTCGCTGATGCAGATGGCCAAGACCAGCGCCATCATCGAGAGGCTCAAGCAGGCCGGCGTGCCCTATGTCTCGATCATGACCGACCCGGTCTACGGCGGCGTATCGGCGAGCCTTGCCCTGCTCGGTGACATCAATATCGCCGAGCCCAACGCCCGCGCAGGTTTTGCCGGGCCCAATATCATCGAGCAGACCATCCGCCAGAAGCTGCCCCCGGGATTCCAGCGCAGCGAGTTTCTGCTGGAACACGGGGCCATCGACATGATCGTGCCCCGCACCGAAATGCGCGATACCGTCGCGCGCCTGCTCGGCAAGCTGACCGGCATACCTCCTTCGCCACAAGATCCCGTGGATGTCGACACCTCCGTCTGATTCGCCGCTCTCCCCGGCGGATGGTGAGCCCCCGGGCCCGGATCTCCAGGCCTGGCTGGCCCACCTCGAAAAAAACCACCCGGTGGAAATCGAGCTCGGTCTCGACCGTATCGCCGAGGTGGCGCGGCGTATGGCGCTGCGGCCCCCGGCCGGCAAAGTCGTGACCGTCGCCGGCACCAATGGCAAGGGTTCCTGCGTGCGCACCCTGGAGCAGTTGCTCCTGGCCGCCGGTCTGCGGGTCGGGGCCTACAGCTCACCCCACCTGATACGTTACAACGAGCGCATACGCATCCAGGGTGTCGAGGTCGACGACGCCGCGCTGTGCCGCGCCTTCGCCCTCATCGACAGCGCCAGGGGCGAGGTGAGCCTCACCTATTTCGAGGTCGGTACTCTCGCCGCGCTGCTGTTGATGGCCGAGGCCGATCTCGACGTGGCGGTGCTCGAAGTGGGTCTCGGCGGGCGCTTCGATGCCGTCAATCTGGTCGCTGCCGATATTGCGGTGATCACCGCCATCGATATCGACCACAGCCACTGGCTGGGTACCACCCGCGAGCAGATAGCCCTTGAGAAGGCCGGTATCGCCCGTCCCGGCGCCGAGGTGGTGGTCGCCGATGAAAACCCGCCGCAAACCCTGGTCGACCACCTCGACCGGCTCGGTTGCCAGGCTCGCTACCTGGGTCGGGATTTCAGTTATCACCGGGAGCAGGGCGCGATGAGCGTCGTGCTCGGCGGGGCGCGGGGCGACGCTGCCCTGGCACTGGCCGGATTGCCGCTGCCGGCATTGCCGCTGCCGAGCGTGGTGGCGGCCTTCCAGGTCGCCGCGCTGCTCGGGGTCGCCCTCGAGCCCGCTTTCATCGCACCGCTGTGCGCGGCGCTGGCGCTGCCCGGACGCTTCCAGCGGGTCGACTATCTCGGGCGCCGGGTGATCCTCGATGTCGCCCACAATCCGGCGGCGGCGGACTATCTATGCGCGCGCCTGCGGGCAGCGGGCGAGAAGCGGGCGGCGGTGGTGGCGGCGATCATGGCCGACAAGGATGCCGAGGGTTTCGTCACCGCGCTGCAGCCGGTCGCCAGCCACTGGTATCTGGGGGAATTGGCGACCGCGCCCCGGGCATTGCCGGCTGAACGGCTGGCCGCCGTGGTGTACACTTGCGGCCAGCGGGGTTCGTGCCCCGGGGATATCGGCGAGGCGTTCGCCGCCGCCGTCGGCGCCACGCCTCCCGGCGGCCTGGTGGTCGTTTGCGGGTCCTTTTTGACGGTAGCGGCAATCATCGAATTCATGGGAGTGTAGGCTGTGCGGGAGAGTGTCAAGCAGCGTATCGTCGGGGCCGTGGTGCTGATCGCCCTGGGGGTCATTTTCATTCCTTTCCTGTTCACCCTCGAATCACCGCGCCAGGTCGACACCGAGTCGATGATTCCACCCGCTCCGGATATCGAGCCGCTGGTTGTGGAAGAGCCGCAGCGGGAGCAGGGTTTCATTCCGCCGAAACCCATGGATGAAGCCTTCATGCCTTCCGAGCCGGCGACCCCGGAAGAATCCGCTGCGTCCTCAGCACCCGGGCAGGATTTCGTGCCAGCCGAGCCGGTGGCCACGGGCAGCTCGGCGACGCCGGCCGAGGCGCCGCAGCCCCCGATGGAGGT
Source organism: Porticoccaceae bacterium (assembly GCA_041655035.1). Lineage (GTDB taxonomy): Bacteria > Pseudomonadota > Gammaproteobacteria > Pseudomonadales > Porticoccaceae > NAT127. The sequence continues at coordinate 31,498 of JBAZCN010000014.1, forward strand.
GGTCGAGGAGCGGCCGGCGCTGGCCGGCGATACCGTCGGCGCCTGGGTCATCCAGGTCGCCAGCATTCGCAAAAAGGAAGACGCCGAGGTTTTCAGCAGCCGGCTCCGGGATGCCGGCCACAAGGCTTATGTGCGCAGTGCCCAGGTTCAGGGCGGCGTCACCTACCGGGTGTTTGTCGGGCCCGTCGCCGTCCGCGCGCAGGCCGAATCGGACAAGACCGCCATCGACAAGGGCTTTGGCGTCCAGTCCCTGATTGTGCGTTTTGAGCCCTGACAGCCCTCTGCCACGGGAGTATTTTTGGTAGAATGCCGGGCTTTCACCGGCATGGGCCGCACAAGGCTTTCTCTTGATGAGACGCTCCTGATGAAATGCTCCTGATGAGAACGCCTCTTGATGAGAAACTCCTCCTGATGGATGACAGATGGCGATGAACTGGGCAGACTGGGCAATCCTGGCGATTGTTGGCCTGTCGGTGGCGATCGGCCTGGTGCGGGGCCTGGTTCGCGAAGCGATGTCGGTGGCGGTGTGGGTGGCGGCGTTCGTGGCCGCGTCGATGTTCTATCTCAACGGCGGCCAGTGGTTTGCCGAACTCATCCCGACCCCGTCGCTGCGCTACATTTCCGCCTGGGTGGCGATCTTTGCCGGGGTGCTGGTCGCCGGCTCCATCATCAATTTTCTGCTCGGCCAACTGGTGTCGAGCACCGGGCTGGGCGGTACCGACCGGCTGCTCGGCATGGTCTTTGGCGCCTTGCGGGGCTGCGTGATCGTTCTCGCCCTGTTGATCCTGGTGCCCGGGGTGGTGCCGGTCACGGAGGATCCCTGGTGGCATCAGTCGGTGCTCATTCCCCATTTTCTACGTTTCGAGAACTGGGCGGTGGACCTTGTCCACCAACTCCTGAATGTTTTTAAATCGCTGTTTTGAAAGGTACAAACTATGTGTGGCGTCGTCGGCATCGTTGGCAAGGGCAATGTGAATCTGCGTCTCTATGACGCCTTGACCATGTTGCAGCACCGCGGACAGGACGCCGCCGGGATCATGACCTGTGAAGAGGGGCGCATCCACCAGCGCAAGGATGTGGGCCTGGTGCGGGATGTCTTCCACACCCGCCATATGGCGCGCCTGGTCGGCAACATGGGCATCGGCCATGTCCGCTACCCCACTGCCGGCAGCTCCGGGCCGGCGCTGGCCCAGCCGTTCTATGTCAACTCGCCCTACGGCATCTGTCTGGCCCATAACGGCAACCTGACCAACGCCGAGGAGTTGATGAAGCATCTGTTCATGTCGGATTTGCGCCACGTCAATACCGATTCCGACTCCGAGGTGCTGCTCAATATCTTCGCCCATGAGCTGCAACTGCAGGGCAAGATGAAGCCCGAGCCGAGCGATGTGTTCGCCTCCATCAAGCGGGTTCACCGCCGCTGTCAGGGCGCCTATGCCGCCGTCGGCCTGATCGCCAACTACGGGCTGTTCGCCTTTCGCGACCCCTACGGCATCCGCCCGCTGATCTACGGTTCGCGGGACAGCGGCGACGGTGTCGAGTACATGGTGGCTTCGGAGAGCGTCGCGCTCGACGTGCTCGGTTTCAAGGTCGAGCGGGATCTGGAGCCGGGGGAGGGGATCTTCATCGACAGCGACGGCCGCTTCCACAGTGCGCAGTGCGCCGATCGGACGGAACTGGTGCCCTGCATCTTCGAACATGTGTATTTTGCCCGTCCGGATTCGATCATCGACAATATTTCGGTGTACAAATGCCGTTTGCGGATGGGCGAGAAGCTGGCGGAGAAACTCCTCGCGGAGCGCCCCGACCACGATATCGACGTGGTCATCCCGGTGCCGGACACCAGCCGGACCTCGGCGCAATCGCTGGCCGAGGCGCTGGGGGTGAAATTCCGCGAAGGTTTCATGAAGAACCGCTATATCGGCCGCACCTTCATCATGCCCGGCCAGACCGAACGCAAGAAGTCGGTGCGCCAGAAGCTCAATCCGGTGAAGCTCGAATTCCAGGGCAAGAACGTCATGCTGGTGGACGACTCGATCGTGCGCGGTACCACCTCGCGGGAAATCATCCAGATGGCCAGGGACGCCGGGGCCAACAAGGTATACATGGCCTCCGCCGCGCCGCCGGTGCGCTATCCCAATGTTTATGGCATCGACATGCCATCCGCCAAGGAGTTGGTCGCCCACGGCCGCACGGTGGACGAGGTCGCCGCCCAGATAGGCGCCGACTGGCTGATCTACCAGGATCTCGATGCCCTGATCGACAGCGCCCGCGAAGGCAACAGCGACGTCAAGCGGTTCGACTGCGCGGTGTTCAACGGCCAGTACATCACCGGCGATGTCGATGAAGCGTACCTCCACAACCTCGCCGCCGAGCGCAACGATTCGGTGAAAATGGCTCGCGAAACCGAGGATCGCCCAGAAGTCATCGGCCTGCACAACTCAGGCCCTGGAGTCCACTGATATGGCCCTCAATCCCGATGATCCACTGTTCGGCGCGGGGATCGACACCCTCGCCGTCCGCGCCGGCCAGAGCCGCAGTGCCGAAGATGAGCACACCGAGGCGATGTATCTCACCTCCAGCTATGTGTTCGCTTCCGCGGCGGAAGCCGCCGCGCGGTTTTCCGGTGAACAGCCCGGCAATGTCTACTCCCGCTACACCAACCCCACGGTGCGGATGTTCGAGCAGCGTATCGCGGCAATGGAAGGGGCCGAGCAGGCCGTGGCGACGGCCTCCGGAATGTCCGCCATCCTGAGTCTGGCGATGGCGCACTTGAAGAGTGGCGACCATGTGCTGTGCTCACGGGATGTATTCGGCACCACCACCAACCTGTTCGCCAAGCACCTGAGCAAGTTCGGCGTCGACACCAGCTTCGTTCCCCTGGCGGGTCTCGATGCCTGGGCCGGCGCGGTGCGGACCAATACCCGGTTCTTGTTCGTTGAGACACCCTCCAACCCGCTGGCCGGCATTGCCGATATCGCCGCACTGGCGGATATCGCCCACCGTCACGGCGCGCTGCTGGTGGTCGACAATTGTTTCTGCACGCCGGCGCTGCAAAAGCCGCTGGCGCTGGGTGCCGACATCATCATCCACTCGGCGACCAAATACCTCGACGGCCAGGGGCGCTGCCTCGGCGGCGTGGTGCTCGGCAAGGCCGAGCACATGGCCGACGTGCACGCCTTCCTGCGCACCGCCGGCCCGACCATGAGCCCGTTCAATGCCTGGGTGTTCCTCAAGGGCCTCGAAACCTTGCGTCTGCGCATGGATGCCCACTCCGCCAACGCCCAGCAACTCGCCGAGTGGCTCGGTGGCCACCGGGCCGTCGAGCGGGTGTTCTACGCCGGTCTTCCCGGGCATCCCGGCCACGCCATTGCGCGCCGGCAACAGCGGGGCTTCGGCGGGGTGCTGTCGTTCACGGTCAGAGGCGGCCGCGACGCGGCGTGGCGGGTGATCGACAGCGCCCGCATCCTGTCGTTGACCGCCAACCTGGGGGATGTCAAAAGCACCATCGTCCATCCCGCCACCACTACCCACGGCCGCTTGTCGGAGGCTGAGCGCGAACAGGCCGGCATTACCCAGAACCTGATCCGGGTGTCCGTCGGCCTCGAGGATATCGCCGACATCCAGGCGGATCTCGCCCGCGGACTCGATTCGCTGTGATTGCGTCGGGCGTCGGGCGTCGGGCGTCGGGTGCCGGCCGGGGCTTTGTTTCAACGGTTTATTGATCGGTCGGGGTTGTTATCCACCGCGGTCGAACATTACATTACTGCGCAGCCAACGACGATAGGGATTCAGGATGAACAGTGTGCAGTTTCTCGGCGCGGCGCGGGAGGTGACCGGCTCTTGCCACCTGGTGGAGGTCGGCAGCCGGCGAATGCTGCTCGACTGCGGCATGCACCAGGGGGGCGATGCCGTCGACCGGCTGGCGAGCGAATGTTTCGATTTCGAGCCGGCACAGATCGATGCGGTGGTGCTGTCCCATGCCCACCTCGATCACGCGGGGTTGTTGCCGCGGCTGGTGAACTGCGGCTTCTCCGGGCCGATCTTCTGTACCGAAGGCACCCAGCGATTGCTGAAGATACTGCTGGAGGATGCCGCAAGCATTTATTTCCGGGATCTGGAATACGACAACCTCACCCGGCGCCGCGCCGGCAAGCGCATCCGCAAGGCGCTGTATGGCGAACAGGACGTCGCCCGGGCGATCGCCGCGTGCAAGCCCATGGCCTACCACCAGCGAAAAGAAGTGGTGCCCTGGATCAATCTGCAATTCTTCGAGGCCGGCCATATTCTCGGTTCGGCCATCGTCGAGCTGACCATCACCGGCGACACGGGCGAGCGGGTATTGGTGTTTTCCGGCGATCTGGGCAATCCCGGCACCTCGCTGATGCGCAATTACGAATGTCTGGAACGGGCCGATCTGGTGCTGATGGAATCCACCTATGGCGCCCGCAATCACCGCCCGATGGCGGAAACGCTGGAACAGCTGCGGGAGGTGGTGCGCGAGGCCGACAGGTGCGGCGGCAATATCCTTATCCCGGCCTTTGCCGTGGGCCGGACCCAGGAACTGCTGTTCCACCTGGGCCAGTTGTACCAGGAGGGCCTGCTCGCCAACTGGCAGGTGTTTCTCGACAGCCCCATGGGGAGCGCGGTCAGCGCGGTTTACGCCCGCTCCATCCACCAGCTCGATAGCGCCGATGTGGCGTTGGTCGCCGGCGGTGGCGATATGCGGAGCTTCCTGCCCATCCTCAGCATCACCGAGAGCGTCGACGATTCGATCGCCATCAACAAGATCCGGCAGCGGGCGATCATTATCGCCGGCAGCGGCATGTGTACCGGCGGCCGCATTCGTCATCATCTGAAGCACCGCCTGTGGGAGGAGGAAAACCATGTGGTCTTCGCCGGTTTCCAGGCCCGGAACACCCTCGGGCGGATCCTGGTGGATGGCGCCACCAAGGTAAAACTGTTCGGCCAGTGGGTGGCCGTCAAGGCGCGGATTCACACCCTGGGCGGCTTTTCCGCTCATGCCGGGCAAAGCGACCTGGTGCGCTGGGCCGGCGCCTTCAACACCGATCCGCGGTTTTTCCTGGTCCACGGCGAGCTTGCCGCGATGGAGGCGTTGCGCGAGGCGCTGCGGCTCGAGCACGGTATCGAAGCTGAAATACCGGAGCTCGGCCAGCGTGTGGAATTCTGACAACCTGACGGAATACTGTTTGGGGGAGTACTAGATGTCGGTATCCATCCTGCTCGGCGGGATCGGCCTGTTCCTGCTCGGCATGTGGTTGCTGACGGAAGGCCTGAAGCTTGCCGGAGGCAAGGCGTTGCAGCATATGCTCGGCACCTGGACGTCGAGCAAGCGCCGCGGGCTTGCCGCCGGTATCCTGGTCACCGCCCTGGCCCAGTCATCGAGCGCCGTGACAGTGGCCGCCATCGGCTTCGTCAATGCCCAGTTGATGACGTTCACCCAATCCATCTGGGTGGTGTTCGGCAGCAACCTGGGCAGCACCTTCACCACCTGGCTGGTGACCCTGTTCGGCCTCAAGTTCAGTATTTCGGCGCTGACCTTCCCGCTGATCGGTATCGGCGCCTTCCTGCGGGTGTTCGCGCCCTACGAGCGGGCGCGGGCGCTGGGCATGGCCCTCGCCGGTTTCGGCATCCTGTTCATGGGGATCGACAATCTGCGGGACGGCTTTACCGGCGTGGCGCAATCGGGCTGGCTGTTGCAGTTGCTCGCCGGCGACCATTTCCCGATATTCTGGGGATTTCTCATCGGCCTGGTGCTGACGGTGCTGACCCAGGCCTCGGTGGCGGCCATCGCCATCATTCTCACCGCCGTGGCCAGCGGCATAGCCGGTATCGAAGTGGCCGCCGCCGGGGTCATCGGCGCCAATGTCGGCACCACGTCCACGGCCTTGATGGCGTCGATCGGGGCGACATCGAACGCCAAGCGGCTGGCGTGGGCCCATGTGCTGTTCAACGTGATTACCGCCGCCGTGGCCTTGATGATCCTGCCGGTGCTGCTGTGGATGGGCACAATCACCGGCATCGTCAGCGTCGAGCCGGACGCGCTGGTGACGCTGCTGGCGATCTTCCACACTTTTTTCAATCTGCTCGGCGTCGCCATCATGTGGCCGCTGGAACCCCATGTGTCGCGGTTTTTGCTGAACCGTTTCCGCGCCCCGCGGGAGGAACACCAGGCGGAGTTTCTCGACACCAACGTCGCCTCGGTGCCGGACCTGGCGGTGCGCGCCCTCAGCGCCCAGCTCCATCACCTGGCGAGCGACATTGCCGGCCAGCGGCTCGAAGCTATCGTCAGGCAGGGCAAGGTCGCCTTTTCCGCCACGGCCAAGAACCGGATGATGGCGGAAATCGAAGCCTATATCGAGACGGTGTCGCAAGCCAGCCTGTCGCCGGCACTGGCCTCGCAGCTGACCGCGGGCCTCGCCATCAAGTACTACCTGCATCACGGCCTGCAGCTCCTCGAGCATGTCCAGAACACCTATGGCGAGGGAGCCCTGACCAACGCCTGGCTGCGCGATGAAGTGTGCGACTGGCTGGCGGCGCTCAGCGATTACAACGGGGATCTCTACCAGATGCACCAGTCCCTGGCGGAAGAACGCTGGCAGGCGCTCGTCGACACCTATCCGGCGCTCAAGAACCGGCTGATGGATGCCGGCACCCTGCGCCGGGCGCCGATCACCGAGATCGATGCCGCGTTGCAGCTGGCGAGCCTGGGGCGGCGGTTCAGCGAACAGCTGCGCCATACTCTCGATCGGTTCGTGGTGCTGGATGCCCTGGATACCCCGCGCAATCTGGACGGGGATGCCGGCGATGAAGAGCCCGACGACGCGGCTGGACCCGGCGAGGAACGATACGACGGCGAGCTGCTTCCCGATGCGCGCTGACCGTTCTTCCAGGCGGCGGGCTGAGAGCGTCGCCAGCTTCACCGCCAGTGTCCCGGGCATATCGCAATCGCCCTGGAAGGCCTGTCGGTGCTTTTGCGTTTTGCCCTGTGGCGACGGATAATCGCTGTTCAACCGGGAACACTCAGAGGAGTCTGCCATGGGCAACTGGATCAGTAAAACCGCTCTTCCCGATCCCGACAGCGCCCTGCCGGGGCGCGCCGAGGCGATGGTGGTCAGCGACCGCCATCTGGTCACCGGGCGCAACCTGTTGCCGCCATTTCCCTCGCACACCGTCAGGGTACAGTTTGGGCTTGGCTGCTTCTGGGGCGCTGAACGGCTGTTCTGGCAAACGCCGGGGGTGTACACCACCGCAGCGGGATACGCCGGCGGGCACACACCCAACCCGACCTATGAAGAGGTCTGCTCCGGGCTGACCGGGCACACCGAGGTGGTGCTGGTGGTCTACGACCCGACGGAGCTGCCTTTCGAGCAGTTGCTCGGGGTATTCTGGGAGGCGCACGATCCCACCCAGGGCATGCGCCAGGGCAACGATGTCGGCACTCAGTATCGCTCGGCGATCTATTGCGATACGGATATTCAATATCGCCAGGCGGTGGCCAGCCGCGAGTCATATCAGCAGGCTCTGGCGGCCGCGGGCTACCCGGCGGTTACCACCGAAATCCGCAGGGCCGTGCCATTCTATTACGCCGAGGACTACCACCAGCAGTACCTTGCCAAGAATCCCGGCGGGTACTGCGGCCTGCGCGGCACCGGAGTGGCTTGTGCGGCGGTTCCCGCCGGCTGAATCACGTCCCGGGTTCAATATGGATCGGCGGAGAATCCGGCGCCCTCGATCTCCCACTGGTAACTTGCTCGATTAAGTCCTATTCTGCCTGGTAATGGTTATATCCATTTTTATAGCCAGAACGTCTAGCGGACCTATTGAAGAACTGGCTGCATGGCTACTATTTCGTCGCTCAGAGTGCCTACTTTTGGCGAGACGACAGGTGCAAAAGCTTCATCGCGCCCGGCGGGGCCGGCCGCGCTCACTCAGTGCGTATAAACGCCGCAGTTTGCCCGGTTGCGCCGCGCCCTTTGAGTCAGCTAAAGCTGGCCTCCTCGCTGCGTTGCGAGTCGCCTGTCCCAGCCTTGCCCGAGGCACCTGGTTTGGCCGCGTCATCCGCCACGGGAATGTTTTTCAATAGTATGCCAGCCCTCTCGCGGTCTTTATTGGCCATTGCAACCCAGGAGTCGTCGGGATGAAGCTACAGCAGCTGCGTTATGTGTGGGAGGTTTCCCATCACGACCTCAACGTGTCGGCCACGGCCCAGAGCCTGTACACCTCGCAACCGGGCATCAGCAAGCAGATTCGGTTGCTCGAGGATGAGCTCGGGGTGGAGATCTTTTCCCGCAGTGGCAAACATCTGACCCGGATAACCCCGGCGGGTCAGGAAATCCTCAAGATCGTCGGCGAAGTACTGCACAAGGTGGAGAGCATCAAGCAGCTGGCCAGCGAATACAGTGCCCCCAACCGAGGCAGTCTGTCACTGGCGACCACCCACACCCAGGCCCGCTATGCGCTGCCGCCGGTGATCGAATCCTTTATCCGCAAGTACCCCGGGGTCTCTCTGCACATGCACCAGGGCACACCGCTGCAGATCTCGGAACTGGCGGCGGAGGGCAGCGTCGATTTCGCCATCGCCACGGAGGCGCTGGAATTGTTTTCCGACCTGCTGATGATGCCTTGTTACCGCTGGAACCGCTGCATCCTGGTGCCTCGGGACCATCCGTTGACCCGCCTCGACCGGCTCTCCATCGAGGATGTCGCCAGTTATCCCATCGTCACCTATGTATTTGGCTTCACCGGCCGCTCGCGGCTCGACGAGGCGTTCAATGCCAGCGGCCTCAGCCCGCAAGTGGTGTTCACCGCCACCGATGCCGACGTCATCAAGACCTACGTGCGCCTCGGTCTCGGTATCGGCATTGTCGCCCAGATGGCCTATGACGAGGTGCAGGATGCCGATCTGGTGGCGATCGATGCCCGGCACCTGTTCGAAGCCAGCATCACCAGTATCGGTTTCCGCCGCGGCACCTACCTGCGGGGCTTCATGTACGATTTCATCGAGCGCTTTGCCCCGCACCTGACGCGCGAGGTGGTGGATCACGCGGTCAGCATCAGCAAGAGGGAGGAACTGGAAGCGTATTTTGCCCCTATGGAACTGCCAGAATATTGAGTGTGGCGTATGGTCCGGCAAATCGTCGCGCTGCCGATGGACCGGACCGACCCCGACCGGACCGGGTCAGCGGGCAGTTGCATCGCTGTACTTTCCCGGCCGCGGCTCTCCGGGCTGATGCCGCCCCTGCAAGGCTCTACTAGGGAACGTTCGTCAATGGAACGCTCGTGAAT
>JBAZCN010000015.1:0-40536 GCA_041655035.1 Porticoccaceae bacterium
TGCCGGCGCCGACCGACGGGCGAAACGCCGGCCCCGCGTCTTCACCGTAGTCGGCAAAGGCATCGCTGTGCTCACCGCCGCTGTACAGGCCCGCGTAGTCGGCATATTCATCGCCTTCCGGAGATCGCTCTGGGGGCGCTTCCTGCGCCTCCTCCGGCACCGCAACATCCGGCACGGGGGCGACCACGATATTCCGCAGGGAATCGACATCCATATCGGTGCGCTGGGCCAGTTGCTTGAGCATCAACTGCCGGTATACCCCTTCGGGAATACGGTTGATCAGCGGCGCCGCAAGCTTGCTGAGACGCGCCTTGCCATCGACAGTGGCGAGATTCACGCCGTCCTCGAGGGTAGCGAAGAGAAATTCCGACAGCGGTTCGGCCGCGGAGAGCAGCTTGCCGAAACCTTCCGCGCCGAGCTTGCGCACCAGGGTATCCGGGTCTTCGCCCTCCGGGAGAAACAAAAACCGCGCACTGCGCCCATCGGTCATCGCCGCAAGGCTGGTCTCGAGGGCGCGCCGCGCGGCCTTGCGCCCGGCGCTGTCGCCATCGAAGCAGAAGATCACCTCGGCCGTGTAGCGAAACAACTTGGCCAGGTGCTCCACGGTCGCGGCGGTACCGAGGGTGGCCACGGCATTGTGGATACCGTGCTGAGCCAGGGCCACCACGTCCATGTAGCCCTCGACCACCACCAGGTTGGGGATTTCCCGCAAGGCGGTGTGGGCCTCGTAGAGACCGTAAAGTTCGCTGCCTTTGTGGAAGACCGGGGTTTCCGGCGAGTTCAGGTATTTCGGCTTGTCGTCGCCCAGCACCCGGCCACCAAAACCGATGGTGCGACCACGGGTATCGCGGATCGGGAACATGATCCGCTGGCGGAAGCGGTCGTAGACCCGGTTGCTCTCGCCCTCTTTGCGGATCACCAGACCCGCTTCGAGCAGCAGTTGGACGCGCTGGTCGTCATCGCCCAACTGACTGATGAGATTGTCCCAGCCCGGCGGAGCGAAACCGATGCCGAACTGGCCGGCGATCACTCCGCTGAGACCACGTTTTTTCAGGTATTCAGTGGCCAGCCTGGCATCCGGGTGCTTGCGCAGCTGGGTGCGGTAGTATTTCTCCGCCTCGTCCAGCAGGGCATAGAGCTGCTTGCGCCGGCCATCCGCCGGATCCCGCTCGCGGTTTTCGCGGGGCACCTCCATGCCAGCATGACGAGCCAGCATCTCCACCGCCCCGGGGAAATCCGCCCGATCGTAGTCCATAACGAACCCGATGGCGTTGCCGCCGGCGCCACAACCAAAACAGTAATAAAACTGCTTGTCGGGATTGACGGTGAACGACGGGGTCTTCTCGTCGTGAAAAGGGCAGCGCGCCGAGTAATTCTTACCGGATTTACGCAGACTGATCCGCGCGCCCACCACCTCGACGATATCGACTTTGTCGAGCAGATCATCGATGAAACGCTGCGGAATCAGGGCCATGGGATCTCAAACAGGACGATGGGTTACCTTGAGCGAAAAGTTGAACGCCGCTGGCGCACTTATCAATATCGCCGCGCGAACTTCACCTCTCGCGCTTCGCGGCCACTATCCGCGCCGGATCACCCGAGCCGGGCCTTGACCGCCTGACTGACCGCACCGACATCCGCCCGCCCCTGCACCTGAGGCTTGAGCGCGGCCATCACCTTGCCCATGTCCTTCATCGACTCGGCGCCACTGCCGGCAATGGCATCCGCCACCAGTTGATCCAGCTCGGCGGCGCTCAGCTGTGCAGGCAGAAACTCTTGGATCACCGCAATTTCGGCTTGCTCCCGATCCGCCAGTTCCTGGCGACCGGCATTTTCATACTGGCTGATGGAGTCGCGGCGCTGCTTGATCATCTTGTCGAGCACCGCGAGCATCCGCTCGTCATCGACCTCGACACGCTCGTCCACTTCAATACGCTTGATATCGGCCTGGATCAGCCGGATTGCGCCCAGGCGATCCTTGTCCTTGGCGCGCATGGCGTCTTTCATGGCTTCGGTGATACGCGCTTTGATGGTGTACTCTGCCATTGTGCTCTCCTTGTGTGCCACCCGGACTTTATCTAGAACTGGAAAGTAAAAACGCCGAACTGGTCGGCGTTTTTGGCAAGCAGTCGCACGGAGCGATCAGTACATACGCACGAACTTGCGGGACTCACGCTGCACCTTCTTGGCGTGGCGCTTGACCGCTGCGGCTGCCTTGCGCTTGCGCGCCCAGGTGGGCTTTTCGTAGAATTCGCGGCGGCGCACTTCGGCAAGCACACCGGCTTTCTCGCAAGAGCGCTTGAAACGGCGCAGGGCGACATCGAAAGGTTCGTTTTCTTTAATGCGTACTGAAGGCATCTATCCTTTGTCCCGTATTAATTTAAAGGGTTGCTTTAGGCCAACAGCTCTGGCCGTTCTCAAGGGCGCACATTGTATACCCCCCAAACGCCATATGCAAAGGCTTTGTCAAGATCCCGGCACCGGCCACCGGCACTACCCGCTCGCCTGTGAGCGGCAATCTCCACGCGCCATCGATTGAGTTGGCGGCCCGTGAAGAATCGGCAGGCACATGTTGCGGACTAGCCGCCGCCAAAGCCCAGCACCACCCCCAGCACCAGCAATATCGACACGATCAGCATTACCAGTATGGGCCACCCGCCGGCGGTCTGGCCGCGGCCGGCGCCATTCACAGCCACCTGTCCGGTACCGGCAAGATCCGGCGCATCCAGGGATACCGGCCCATTGGCGGAATCCAGAACTGGCGCCACCGAAGAGACCGACCCGGCGGCAACCGGGGAGACCACCTCCTCTGCCACACTTTCAGCGCCCTGCCCGTCTGAGAATGCCACGAGCGGCGTCCGGCATTGCTGCTCATCGGCACTCGCCACCGCCGATGGCAACCCGGCAGCGCTGTCGACAACCACCTTAAGGTGCTGATGGCCTTCGCCATCCGATGCCGGAGGCCTTCTCTGCCCCGGCCCGTCGCCGTCGGACCGGCCTGCCGAGTCGTTCCAGAGCCCGGCGACGCCGCCCCCCGCCTCCGACGGACAAGACCCGACAGGGGGTTCCACTATCTCCGGCATGGCATCGTCGACCGCCTCACTCCCGGCGGCGGTTACGGGATTGCCACCAGGCGCCTCGATCCCGCCATCGTGTTGCTGTTCACGGACATCATCGTCGAATACATCCGCCACCTGGAAGTCGCTATCGCTGAACCGGGTGCCGGCCGCCAGGTTTTCATGCTGCAGCTCCTGGATGATTTCGCGGACATCCGCCACTCCGACGCGATGCCGCTGCTCGACGGCACAATGCAGCAGCAGGCGACTGCAGATCAGATTGATCCGCCGCGGGACGCCTTCGCTGAACTTGAAGATAAGCGGGTAGACAGCGCTGCTGATCGACGGATCGCCTCGCCAGCCGACAGTCTGCAGACGATGGCGGATATACGCTTCGGCTTCATCGTTTTCAAGGGGCTGCAGATGGCTGGCGGCAATGATGCGCTGGTGAATCTGCTCCAGGGCGGGGGTGAGGATCAACTCGCGCAATTCAGGCTGGCCGAGCAGGAAAATCTGCAGCAGTGGCCGCGAGCCGACCTGGATGTTGGTCAACAGTCGCAGCTCTTCCATGGCGGAAACGGACAGATCCTGCGCCTCATCGACGATCAACAAGGCGCGATGGCCATCCCGGTGCCAGGCCCTGAATTGATGGGTCAAGCGCTGCAGCAACTCGCCTTTCTCGACGACGCTAGGGGACACGCCAAACTCGTAGGCGACCATCTTGAGCAGATCGTCCGCCTTCAGTTGGGTACAGACCAGATTGGCCACGTTGACATCCTGCTTGGCCAGCCCCTCCAGCAGGGCGCCGATGAGGGTGGTCTTGCCGGTGCCCGGGCGCCCGGTGATCATCACGAAGCCTTCCGCCCGCATGAAGGCGTAGGTCATGTAGGCCTTCGCCTTGGTGTAACCCTTGTGGGCGTAGGCAAAAGCGTGATCAGGGCTCAGCCGGAACGGCTCCGCGCTGAATTTGTAGAACTGCTCATACATGAGGACGCGTCACTACAAAGCTGTAGAGGAGAAACAGGGGGGCATGATGCAACCGAAGCCCAGCGAACGCAAGCACTGGCGCCCGGTGAGGCCAATGCTTGCGGCAATCAAAGTCCGTCGCGGGACAGCTCCTTGGCCCGCAGACCGTCGAAGGCGCGCATCACCGCCTTGCGCAGCAGATGTGGCACCAGCAGGCGCAACGGCATGCGGATCAGATGGCCGCGGCAATAGAGCAGAAAGGCGGCGAGGCCATGACCGGGAGGACGGCACCGGGAATGGGCCGGGGTAAAGATCCGGCGATAGGCCGCCGCCAGTACCTTTTGACCCCGCGTCGCCCGGCGCGGGACACCCCCCTCCGACGGCAACGGCGTTTTCAGCACATCCCCACAGGCGATCAGCGCCAGGTCGGTATAGCGCTCCAGGCCGTGCAGTGCCGCCCGCTCCCGCAGCCGCGCCACGAAGTCCCCATCGCCGGCGGAAAAATGGCGCAGCAGCAGATCGAGATCCGACAGATCCCGCAAGCCGTTATGGTATTCGCTCTCGGAAAACAGGTGTACCGCCGCATGGATGCAGAGATCGACGTCGCTCAGCGCCCGCACTGTTCCCAACTGGCGATGCGGGCAGACCTGCACATCGAAGCGGCCAATATCGGGGACATCCCTGTTGGTCAGCGGCAGGATATTGTGGTGCACATCGAGCACCGTACCGCGCTGCTGGTGACGCAGCGGGGGAATCTCGTGCATCCACTGGCGATAGTAGCGGTCGTCGTAATCATCGATTTCGGTGCGCAACCAGTGGCGCATATGCAAATGCCGCTCGACCATGGATAACTGCTCGCGCGGCACCAGAATATCGATATCGGCAAAGGTTCTGCCCTGCGCCACCGGCAGGTCGAGAGCTATGTAGGCGGCCCCCTTCAGCAGTACCCAGTCGACCCCAAGCCAGTCGAACAGCGCCGCCAGTTCGCGGATCTCGCGGATCGCCTGGGCCTGCTGCCTGGCGGCCAGCTTGAAGGCGCCGCTGAAATGCCAGCCCGCGTAGCCCGGCAGGGGAACGCCCTGGCGTTGCGCCAGATGCCACACACGGCCGAGCAGGCCCGCCGCATCCGCCTGCACCTTGAGATCGAAGAACCCTTTGTCATCGAGCCGCGCGAGTTCGTCGGGGGCGCGCAGGACACGGGTCAGAACGTTCATTCAGGCGACCAGTTCCGCAAGCGCCGCGCGGGCGAGGTCGAAGTCACTGTATTCCAGAGTGTAGCAAGGGCTCGCCGAGATGATCCCGTAGAGCAGGTCGAATCCTTCGACCCCCAGCAGGTGATAGTTGAAACAATGCGCAATGATCTCTTCGAATGCCACCGCCCGCTCCACTGCCGTCAACTGGACGCCACTGTCCGGTACATATCGGGGAAACACGATCGCCCCGACTGGCGCGCCGATCTTCATCGCTTCGACGCTGGCCGCTGGTGGCTGGAGCAACGCCACGGTGCCCTTGCTGGTGTCATGGGCGGGGCGGCTGAACACGCCGCCGCCGATATAGGCATCGATGATGGCGATGGACTCATTTTTGAGGTTGATCGGTCGCGGCACCGGATATGCCCACTGATCGCCAAGTCCCAGCAGCGCCAACTCATCGGAGAACAACCGCCAGCCGGAGTAGACCAGAGCAGCGGTCAGCGTGCTTTTACCCGCCCCCTGAACGGCGGGCATCACTACCGCCCGGCCATTGCGTTCGACCACGCCGGCGTGGACGATCAGGTACTGGTGCGCATGGTTGGCGATGCACCAGTTCATTCCCCATTCCAGCATGGCGTAGCCCTGGTCCCGCGGCAGCGGCTTGAAAGGCCGGCGTTCGTTCAGATAGAAGTCGATTTGCGGCTTTATGTAACGGCGCAGCGGCGATCGGGTGCGCACGGCGATATCGAAGTCGACAAAATCGGGGCGCGCCGATTTGCTGGAAGGCCGGCAGCCGAAGTGCTGGTAGATACGGGCAAGATCACTCGCCACCGCATCGCTGTCGGTTGCAATGGCAAAAGAGAACGGGCCGATTGTCAGGTTGGCGTGGTGCAGAGTCACAGTGGTATCGCTTGAGCCAGCCGCTATTGAGTGGCGAGCATACCAGCTTGTGACGCACTGGTCAGGAATGTTCCGATCAGCAGCCGCTCTTCTTCGGTGAGGGTTTCACCGCTATCGAGGGGCAGCCCTTGCTCGATCTCCGCCAAGGTAAATGCGCCGCTGGCCAAAAGGTCGAAAACGAGGGCATTGATCGAGCGGATAAAATGAGTATTTCCGGTGGTCGTATCAAACGCCACCCGGCAATCATCCAGCGACCTGACGATGACACCAGGGGCAACCGTAAAACGTCTCGACACCAGCGCGGTGCCATCGCGGCTATTCACTGGAAGGATCCGGTCACAGCGTCTGGGCGTTCTCCCAGACTTCGGGATAGCCCCCGCCAGGACCATTGATATAAATGGCCCGGATATCGGCCAACATGAAAGGAAAGTAAAACCTGTCGTGAACGTTCTTCAATGCAGAACAATTGCCGGGGTTGCTTTCGCACAATTCCACCAGGTTCTGCCACAACAGGGCGTTGAGGGCGGCCGCTGCGCATTGCCGCTCCCAGCCATGATTGCCGCCAGCCAGCGCCTGCTCTATTGTCGAGGACGCCGTCAACGACGGCTTTCCTTTGCCGTTAATCTCCACATTCAATTTATCGACACCCAGCAGGCTGCCGATGGAACTCTGCTTGGCGTAAGGGGAAACGTACTGCCACAGCCCCTTTTTCTGGGCCGCGCCATTGCGCCAGCCACCGGGGCTGTAGGATCCCAGCTCACAGGGTTCGCCGTGGTCGTGCCCGGACAGGTTGCCCGACAGGTTGCCTGAGATGGAACAGCGGGAGGACGCCCAGACAGGCCGACTGGCAACCGTCGTCAGCAGGGCAGCCGCAGCCGTGCCCCTGATGATCATCCTGCGCCTGACATTCAGACCGCCGATGTCACCTCGGTCTCCGGCCGCACGGCCGTTGTCTTTATCGTTTCCCTTCATGGTCCTGCACTCTCGAAGTTGGCTGTCCACCCAATGGCATCTGCCCAAGCAGCCTGGATGGCCGCCCTGCGCGCATTTGACATGATTATTGCAAAAATCATACCGAAAGCACAAGCCACTAAGATAAAAGGACTTTTCCTGGATTCAGCAATACAACTGCGGCAAAATGGCAGAGCTTTGTAAAAAAAACCGACGCTCGCCGCGGGTGCCTGCTGCGGCCGCCCCAAAACAGTTGTGAGGATAACCCACCGGGCGGCCCGGCGTGAACGGCCTTCCGCAAAACTGCCCGGGCTTGCTACAGGGCCGAACTGTGCGCACAATCTGGTCACAGGCCGCGAACATACCTGCGCATGTCCGCGATGCGCACAGGACAGAAACAAGACGGTTGCAGCAGGACGGGCAATATGGTGGTCAATATCGGTCTCTTTTCCTATCTGGCAGCGTGCCTGAGCTTCGCTGTGGTCGGCGGCCTGTTATTGCGATATTGGCGTGTCAGGCCGCTCGGTCCGTCATTGTTCCTGGCCTGTATCGTCACCTGCGTCTGGGCCGTGCTGATCGCTTTCGGCATAGCGACGCCCTACCTGACGCTCACCGATCTTCAACTCGGTGAGCTGGCGCGCAACGCCTGCTGGCTCTTTCTGCTGCTCCAGCTGCTGGGCCTGCAGAGTGACGGCGCGCCCTGGTCGATCAGGGGCCGGCGCTGGCGGCGCCTGTTTGCCCTGGCCTTTGCGGCCGCATTGGCCCTCATCCTGCTCCACCCCCTGACCCAGTTCCTGCCTGTCAATGACAACCTCCACTATCAGTTGGTCGTCGGCTTGTGGCTGGTGCTGGCCCTGCTTGGCCTGCTGCTGGTCGAGCAGCTGTTTCGCAACGCCACCCAGAGCGAACGCTGGTCCATCAAACACCTGTGCTTCGGCCTCGGCACGGTGTTCGGCTACGATTTTTTCATGTATTCCGAGGCGTTGCTGTTCCACCAGCTCGATGCGGAGCTGTGGCAGGCGCGGGGACTCGTCAACGCGATCATCACCCCCTGGCTGGCGGTGGGCATAATCCGCAACACCAAGTGGCGCGTCAACGTCCATGTCTCCCGCCAGGTGGTCTTTCACACCGTCACCCTGATGGGCGCCGGTCTGTACCTCTTGATCATGGGGCTCACCGGGTATTTCATCCGCTTCATGGGCGGCTCCTGGGGCGCCGTGCTGCAGATGGGGTTCTGGGCGGCGGCCTGCGCCCTGCTGCTCAGCCTGCTGTTTTCGGGCAAGCTGCGGGCGCGGGCGCGGGTCTTCCTCAGCAAGCACTTTTTCAGTTACCACTACGACTACCGGGAGGAGTGGCTGAAATTCACCCAGGCTCTCGCCGGCCTCAACCACAATGTCGCCGAAGGCATCATCCGCATTCTCGCCCCGCTGGCCAGCAGTCCCGCCGGCCTGCTGTGGGCCAGCAACGACAACCAGCCGATGCGCCTACTCGCCCACTGGCAGATCCCTCCCCCCGAGGCGGGCCAGGAGCTGGGACACCTGGGCGACTGGCTGCAGCGCACCGGCTGGGTCATCGACCTGCTGGAATGGCGGCGCACGCCGGAGATCTACGGTGACCTGGTGTTGCCCGACTGGATTCGCGACGACAGACAATTGTGGCTGATCATTCCGCTGATGTTCCGCGAGCGGGTCGAAGCGGTCGTCATCCTCAAAAAGTCCGATATCAAGCACAGCATCAATTGGGAGGATCGCGACCTGCTGAAAACCGCCGGCCAGCAGGCGGCCACCCACCTCGCCCAGCACCTGGCCAGCAAGGCTCTGGTCGAGGCCCGGCAATTCGACGCCTTCAATCGCCTCTCCGCCTACGTGGTGCACGATCTCAAGAACATCCTCGCCCAGCAGTCGCTGATCATCTCCAACGCGGCAAAGCACCGCAACAATCCAGCCTTCGTCGATGATATGATCCTCACCGTCGAAAACTCCGTGGCGCGCATGCAGCGCCTGATGGAACAGATGCGCAGCGGCAATCGCAGCGCTCCTGCCGGGATCGTCTCACTCCCCGCCCTGCTGCGCGATGTCATCGCCGGCAGACGCGGCCACATGCCGGCGCCACAGGTGTCGTTCACCGTCGACGACTGCGCCGTCGAAGCGGATCGCGAACGCCTGACCACCGTATTCAATCACCTGATACAGAACGCCCAGGAAGCAACCGACCCGCAGGGGTCTGTGGTCGTCAGGCTGTCCGGCAACCGGGACTGGGTTAAGATAGATATCGAGGATAACGGTCGCGGCATGGACGAGGAGTTCGTGCAGGAGCGCTTGTTCCGCCCCTTCGAGTCGACCAAGGGTTTGACCGGCATGGGCATAGGGGCGTTCGAAAGTCGCGAATACATCCGCCAACTCGGCGGAGATATCCGTGTCGCAAGCACGCCGGGGTCAGGCAGCGTATTCCACGTCACCATCCCCGTCGCACAATGGCCGCGCGGTGCGGCGACCATGGACGTCCAGTCCGCCAACGACAGATAAAGCATAGGGAAAACATGGCGAAAAACTCTGAAAGACATTTGCTGGTGGTGGAAGACGACAAAGGCTTGCAAAGCCAGCTGCGCTGGGCCTTCGACGGCTACGAAGTCGCCATCGCCGGCAACCGCGAGGAAGCGGTCGCCGCGCTGCGCCGGTTCCAGCCCGGCGTGGTCCTGCTGGATCTCGGCTTGCCCCCCGACCCCGGCGGTGTCACCGAAGGGCTCGCCACGCTCAAGCAGGTTCTCTCCCTGTCGCCGGAAACGAAAGTCATCGTCGTCACCGGCGACAATGACCGCGCCAACGCCGTCAAAGCCATCGCCAGCGGCGCCTACGACTTCCATCAGAAGCCGGCGGACCCCGAGCTGTTGTCGCTGCTGGTCGACCGCGCCTACCATGTGTTCGAACTGGAACTCGAGAACCGCCGCCTGCAACGGGCCGACGAAAACATGCCGTTGCGGGACATCATCGCCATCAGCCCGCAAATACTCAAAGTCTGCCGGACCATCGAAAAAATCGCGCCCAGCGACATCACCACCCTGTTGCTCGGCGCCAGCGGCACCGGCAAGGAGCGCTTCGCCCGCGCCCTGCACGAGCTCAGTCCCCGGGCCAAGAAGAAAATGGTGGCGATCAATTGCGCCGCCATTCCGGAAAACCTCCTCGAAAGCGAGCTGTTCGGCTACGAACGGGGAGCCTTCACCGGCGCCAACCAGCAGACGCCCGGCAAAATCGAGTATGCCCACGAAGGCACCCTGTTCCTTGACGAGATCGGCGACCTGCCGCTTGAACTCCAGGCAAAACTGCTGCGCTTTCTGCAGGAACGGGTGGTGGAACGCATCGGCGGGCGCAAGGAGATACCCGTGGATGTGCGCATCGTCTGCGCCACCCACCAGAACCTCGAAGAGCAGATCCGCGAAGGCCGCTTCCGAGAAGACCTGTATTACCGGGTCAGCGAAATGACCATCCGTATTCCGCCCCTCAAGGACCGCATCGGCGATCCGCCGGTGCTCGCCAAGGCATTTCTCGCCCGCTTTGCCGCGGAGCTGGGCACCGGCGTCAAGGGCTTCGACGACGGCGCCATCGCGGCGATAGAAAAATACAGCTGGCCGGGTAACGTGCGCGAGCTGGAAAGCCGGGTGAAGCGGGCGGTGATCATGGCCGAAGGCAGCCAGATCACGGCTGACGATCTCGAACTGTCTCTCGAGGGCGACGAGCTCGCTGCCATGCCTCTCAACCTTCGCAAAGTCCGGGAAGCCGCCGAACAGCAGACCATCATCCGCGCCCTCGGCTACACCGGCGACAATATATCAGAGGCGGCCATCCTTCTCGGCATCACCCGCCCCACCCTGTACAGCATGCTGGAGAAATACGGCCTCAAGTGACAACAGCCTCCTGCCTGGGGCAGCCTCCTGCCAACGAGAGCATAACCGTGACCGCACAGAATAGACGCGACAGCACCCTTGCAGTACCGGACAGGCGACGGAGCGTGGACCAGGAAGTCATACTGTGGAGTTATGTTCTGGCGCTGGCCGGCGCCGGCCTCGCGTTGACGGTGGTCTGTCTCCTGCTGTATGCCTGATCCATGCAACGGACCAGCCTGACAAGATTGTGGGTCTGCTACCTTCTGCTGCTGGTTTACGGCACCTGGTTTCCGTTGACCAACTGGGACTGGACCCTGGGCGGGCTGCGCGCCTTCCTCGACATGGATATCGTCGACTACGCGACCCGCTCGGATTTCGTCATCAACCTGATCGTCTACGTACCCTTTGGCCTGCTGTCGATGCAGCTGCTGTCGGGCCCGCTGTTCACCCGGATGGCGATCGCCGCGCTGACCGGCTGCCTGGTGTCGATGACGCTGGAGTTCGGCCAGACATTTTTACCCGACAGGGTGACCGCGCTATCCGATATCCTCCTCAATACCACGGGCACCTTGCTCGGCGCCCTGGCCGCCGGGGTGGTGACCCAGTTGCCGCCCGGCCAGAGGCTGCACGGCGCGCTCTTCGGCAATCTGCGCAACGACGCCAGTGCCCGACTCGGTCTCTTGGTGCTCACCTTGTGGATACTGTCGCAATTGAGCCCTTTCGTACCCTCGCTCGATCTCGGCACCATCAAACAGGGCGTTGCCGCGCTCCGCGCCGCCTACCACGGCGATGCGGCCTTCTCCTCGCCGCGCTTTCTCAGCTACCTGCTGATGCTCGTCGGGGTGTGCAGCGTGGCGCTGGCCACTTTCAAACCCGCCCGAACCAACGCCGCGCTGATTGCGCTGATGGTGCCGGCGGTCCTGGTCGGCAAGATTTTCATCGTGGGCCGGGTGCTGGCGCCCGAGGCGCTGCTGGCCTGCGCTTGCGCGCTGCCGCTGATCCCTGTTCTGCGCCGGCTGGGGGCCGGCACGCTGCGCCTGCTGGCCGCGGGATGTCTGCTCGGCTTTTACGGCCACAGCGCCTTGCAAGCCGGCGCCGTGGACACATCTCTGCGAGCCATCAACTGGATACCCTTCCGCGGCCACATGAACAGCCTTATCGGCATCATGGACATCCTCGATATCGCCTGGGTATTCGCCGCCCTCGCCTATACGCTGCACCCCCCGGGCAGGGTATCGAAGCGCTCGCTCCTGCCCCGGGGAGCACTGCTGCTGGCCATCGCCTTCGCCCTGGAATGGCAGCAGCAGTTCATCCCCGGACGCTTCGCCGACCTGACCGACGTGGTGGTGGCCATGGCCGCCTGGTGGTTCGCCGCCAGCTACCCGTGGCACAGTCGCGCCCGGCCGACGACAGGATCCGGCCAGGCTCTCAAAACACCAGCCTTTAACCTATCAACGCCGGAAATACCGGCGGCGCAGATACAGGCTCCGAAACCACCCCCCGGCCACCACTACACGTTGCTGGCGCTGGCCGGGGTGGTGGCCCTGGTGATCGCCGCGGTTGTCGTCATCGATCCACCGGAAAGCGCCGACACCTATCAACTGCCGGCGATAGACCTGCTGCCGACACCGTCATTCCCGGCCTTCCGCACCCACCATCCGCGACTGCCGGCACCGGCGCCGGAGGATATCGCACTGATCGACCGCCACCATCCGGCATTCTGGCAACAGCACCGGCACAGGGCGGCCGGCGGCGAGTTGTATTCGCGGATACTGCTGGCCAGAGCGCAACCCGGGACGGTCGACCTCGATGCCCTTTACCGGGACCTCGAACAACTCGTTCCCACCCGGCGCGGCGACCAGCAGACCATCCCCCTGGCCCTGGCCTATGACTGGCTGTATCGGCAATGGTCACCGCGACAGCGGGCCACCCTGCTGGAAAAAGTCGAGGAGGCATGCCAGTATCAGGTCCATGTCATCCGCGACAGCTACCGGCTGTCCCCCTACAATGTCTATCTGTACAACAGCCCGCTGCAGGCCCTGATGATGGCCGCCCTGGCCAGCTACCAGGATGCCGAGGACGACAGCTGCATGCGCTTTACCGCCGATTACTGGCTGCATCGGGTGCTCCCGGTGTGGCGCCAGGTGATGGGCAACAATGGCGGCTGGCATGAAGGCGGCGAGTATGTCGGCATCGGCATCGGTCAGGCCATCTATCAGCTCCCGGCGCTATGGCGCCACGGCACCGGGGAGGATCTGTTCGGCAGCGAGCCGGGGATCCGCGGGTTTCTCGATTTCGCCCTGTATCGGACCCGCCCGGACGGCACCCACATGCGCCTCGGCGACGCCGCTTTCTTCGACCGTTCATTGCCCGATCTCGCGCCGCTGGCCATCGAATACCAGCATCGCGCCGCCTATACCCTGGCGGCGCCCCCCGAGCAACCGACACCGACCGCAAGCCCCTGGGGGCCCCTCTCCCAGGCCGGGCTCGCCGACAGCAACGCCATCGCCGCGCTGCCGCTGAGCAAATACTTCGACGGCATCGGCCTGCTGGTGATGCGCTCCGACTGGAGCCGCGATGCCACCTATGTCACCTTCAAGGCCGGCGATAATTTCTGGTCGCATATGCATCTCGACCAAGGCTCCTTCACCATCTTCAAGGGCGGGGCGCTGGCCATCGACAGCGGCCTGTACGGCACCCGCAGCGGTTCCGATCACCACAAAAACTACAGCTCGCAAAGCATCGCCCACAATGTCGTCACCGTGACCGACCCGGCAGATACCGCAGCAACCCCCCGCGCCATCGCCAACGACGGCGGCCAGCGCCGGGTCGGCTCCGGCTGGGGGCATCCGGCGCCTGTGGATTACAATCACTGGCAACAGCAGCAACAGCGCTACCGGACCGTCGGCGCAACCCTGCAGGGCGAAGACGGCAGCGCGACCTGGAAAGTCGCCGACCTGACACCGGCCTACACCAACAGCCAGTCCGGTAAAGGCACCTTCGCCGACCGTACCCTGCGGGTCGGCCACTACCAGCGCACCTTCGTTTACGAGCGTGACAGAGACCTGATCATCGTTTACGACCAGGTGGCAGGCAGCGACCGGGGATTTCGCAAGAAATGGTTGCTCCACAGCCTCGATGAGCCGCGCACCAGTGCCGGCGGCTTTGAGATCACCACGCCCGCGAACCCCGAACAGGCCATGGCCGGCGGCCGGCTGACAGGGCGGGTGTTGTTGCCCGAGCACAGCGAGATCACCAAAATTGGCGGTCCGGGGTTCGAGTTTTTCGTCGACGGCGTCAACTATGACGAGGACGGCGCGGTACAAGCCCTGGCGGCGCGCAAGAAGGATGCGGAACCGGGCGCCTGGCGCCTGGAAATCCAGCCGACCCTGGAGGACGAAACCCATGAATTCCTGGTGGTGATGCGCGCCGGTTTGCTCGACAACCGCGAACCGCTGCCGGCAATGGATTTCTCTCAGACACCGCAAGCGCTGACCCTGACGCTGGGTGGCGACAATCCGTTGCGGATCACGATCCCGCGGAGCCTGCAGCCGGTCCAGGTATCACCGGCCAGGTGGTGAACCAGGCTGCGCCCGGGTCAGAAACCATACTCGAAACCGAGCAGCATGCGATCCTCTGCAGCGTACTGGCCGAACAGCCCGGCCCTGGTGCCGGAGAAGACATCGGCGCCCAGCCACACCTTGAGGCTCGACGATACCCAGTAGCTCAACTTGAGCTGCAACAACGAATCGCCATCATTGGCGGAATACAGCCCCAGCGCCCGGAAATTCCACACCGCATTGGCAAAGTCCTGCTGGTAGAGCAGTGTCACCAATTGCTCTGAATCGTCCCGGGCCATGGCCGCGGTGTGATCCGGCAGATAACTGTTGAACCACTGGGCGCTGACCAGGATATCCGCCTTTGGCAGCCAGTCGAGGCCAATGACCGACGACAGTTCCGGTGATTCGGCGATGGCGGCATTGTGCAACTCGGCAACGGGCTGAAAAGTATCGGTGTTGTAGGCCAGTTCACCGCGCAGGGTAACATTGCCCAGAACAGTACTGAAGGTTCCCCCCAACAGGTGACTGCGGCGGAATTCCGGCGCCATCAGCAGTTCCCCCGAGGGCAACTGCCTGACCGGCAGTACCGGCGTATCCAGGTAGTGGTAGAGGTAGTTGAGGCTGAGATCCCAGCCGCCGACAAAGCCGCTCAGTTGAAAACCGAAATCACCGTCGCGCAGGGGATCGTCCGGCCTGTCGGTACCGGCCACAGCGGTTATCGGCAATGGCGGCACCAGTCTGGGCGAGCGCGCAGCAAACGGCGCCGTCAGATCCGCAAGCTCGTGGTAGCTGGTATCCGGTATCCACAGCAATTGCAGGTTGCCGTTGTCGCCCAGGGGGAGATTGACATTGCCCATCCACAACGGGATTCGCGAGTCGTCGAACTCATCGAGGATGAACTCACGGTACGACTGCGGGTTGACGACGTCGAGCACCTTGATGCCGTCGGCCTGTCCCCAGATGACCTGCTGCTTGCCGATGCGCCAGGTGGTTCGGCCGAGGCTGAAGTCCGCGTAGAACTCGCGCAGTGAAAGCTCGGCGTGGCCGCTGTTGTACCATGGCGCCGACGCCCCGGAATAATTATCGGGGCGCCGCTCATCCGGGCCCAGATCACCTACCGCGTCGAGGCGGATACGGCCGATCATGGTCACCGCGAGATTGTCGCCGAGCTTCACCCCAACGCGCGGTTCGATCAGGGTCTCGAACTTCTGATGGCGATGGCGACCGGTCGCGTAGGCCCACTCCTGTTCGACGATACCGCTGAAACTGATGTCCACGCCCTGCCGTCCGCCGGCCGCAGGCGGCTGGGCGGACAGCCGCCCGGCGCCAGATTCCGCGCCGTCCGCCGGCATCGCGGAATAGCCCGCGGAGGCCCCGCCAACGGCGGCATCCGCCGCGTCGACAGCGGTCACCGGCCCGGCGGCCTTTCCAGCGACGGCGGCGGCCTCCTCCGTCACAGCTTGTGGCGCAACTTCTTGTGGCGCGGCGTCGTACAGATCGACCACCAGCCGGTGGCCGCGGCCATGCCCCGGCGCCAGGCTGAAGACATCGAAATATGGCAGCGCCCTGGCCAGATCGAGTTCGACGCGCGTACCCGATGCGCCGTCGGGCACGCTGTGCAAGCGCTCAACGACCGTGCCGGCAAACAGTTCGGCGGCGGCTGCCGCCATATCCTGCACATTGTGCAGATCGATCGCGATGCGATCACCAGGCGTCGGCGATGAAACATGGAAGCGTGGCACGCCATCGAGGTCGAACACCACCCGCGTCCGCCCGGGGACAGTCCCTACCCTGACAGCCGCCACGGCCAGTGGCGGGGCAGCCGGTGATTGCAGCCCCGGCGCCGACTCGGCGTCCGCCGGGGAGGTAGCAGCCCAGGAAGCGAATCCTTGCGCGGCAAGCAATATTGCCCCAAGCCAGCCCAGCTGTCGCAGCACCATGGCTATCGGCCGCGCTGCAATGCTTGCTGGGTAAACACCCGCTCATCCACCGGCGTCCGGTAGTCGACCTTCTCGAACTCCAGTTCGGTACGATGGCCGGTCTGGTGGTTCTGCATCACCAGCCGGTGACGGGTGGGAATGCCGTCGACGTCGCGAATATCCTCGACGTCGAGTGTTTTGAGGTGCCCGCCCCGCGGGTCCCAGAAGTCGACCTTGGTAATCATCCAGTTGCCGGTCTCCACCACCGTCAGCGTCCGTGAATAACCGAGTTCCTGTGCCAGCGCCTCGCTGCGGGGGAGCCCCTCCAATACCAGGGTATCCTCGCTTTCGGTTGCGCCGAGGGTATAGACATAATCGTCGGCGCTGAGCCGACCATCGAGCTTCATATCCTCGAAACTGAAATCCGTGCCGAGAAAATAATCACCGCGATCGGATGCCGGGATGCGCCGCACTTTGCGCAGCGCGGGCAGGTAGAGCCACTGGTCATCGGCCCTGGCGGGATCGGCGTAATCCCAGGTCAGCACCGCGGTGTCGCGGATATTCGCCGGCGCGGTGAAGAACAGCACCAGACGCCGCTCGTCGCCAAAATAACGCCGGTAGCTCACCGTTTGCCGCTCCCGGCTGCGGCCCTGCCGGTCGACGGTGCGAAACAGCAGATCCCGGGTCACCTGTTCGCCCTGGGGCACGGCGTTGACCCGCGCCACCACGTCGTCGGCAGACAGCTGGCCACTGGCAAGCCGTTCCTCACTGGCATGGGCATGGACGGAGCTCGCCAGCCAGATAGCGGCGAGCGCCAGCACCACCGCGACCTGCGCCACCACCCGCACCAGAGACTTTCGGCGCGCTGCCCGGTTGCCGGGCAGCGCGCCGCAGACAAAGGCGGGTCGCAGCGCCAGGATCAGCGCCGGCAACAGGGTGACACTGGCCACAAAGCTCACGGCCATGGACAACATGACGATGCTGCCGAAGTCGCTGAGCTGCGAAATCTGGCTGAAGATCAACACCCCGAACCCGACGGCCACCGTCATGACGTTGAACAGCAGGGCCCGCCCTGTCGTTGTCAGGAATCGTGCAACCATTCGCTCCTCCTCCCCACCGGTTACGCTATACAGAATCTGCAGGCGACTGATAGTGTGAATACTGAAATCCACGCCCAGCCCGATTGCCACCGCCGCGAACATCGAGGTGCCCACCCCCAGGGTCATGCCGCTTGCGACCATGAAACCGTAAACCAGCAATACTGCCAGGACCACCGGCACCAGAGTATATACCCCGGCAAGAGCCGAACGATAGCTGAGGCTGGCCACTGCCCAGACCAGCAACAACGCCATCAGCAAACCCGCCAGGTGGCTGTCCCCGATACTGTGGACCCAGTGATAATTGAGGGCGACCCTGCCGCTCAGGGTGGCGTTCACCTCGCCGGAAAACTCGCGCGCCAAATAGGCCTGCAAGGCTTCCACCACCTGGGCAATCTGTACGTAGCCACCATTGTTCATGGTCAGGCGGACATTGGCGGTGCGGTAGTCGTAGTCGACTTCCTGCTCGAAATCCGCAGGATCGGCGGACAGGCTGTACAACAGAAAGTACTGCGCCACCAGATCGCGCGAGTCGGGTAGAGCGTAGGCCGCGGGATCGTTGTCGTTGAGCACGCGGTTCATCTGCTTGAGGTAATCGACGATACTGCTGCTGCCGGTGACATGAGGAAGCGTTTCCGCATAGGTCTGCAGCGCCTCCATCCGGCTGAGTACCGCCGGCTCGAACACCCCCTCCGGCTCCGCGGTCTCGATCACGATATCCAGGGTGTTGGTGCCGTTGAAATGGCGGTTGATGGCACGATCTGCCCGGGCGATGGGCTCCTCCGGGTGGAACAGGTGTATCCGGTCATCGTCGACCACCAGTTGACTGCCCGCCCAGCCTCCGGCCACAGCGATGAGCGCCGCCATCGCCAGCAACAGCGGGCGGCGTCTGGTGAGGAGGCCCGAGCCCAGAATCAGCCGCCCGAGCCAGTCCCGGCCATCGTCAGCCCGGATGAACCGCGGATGCACCTGCAACTTGAGCAGTGTCATGAGCGGCGGCAGTACGACGATGGAATACAGCCAGGCCGCGGTCACGCCCAGGGCGGCAAACAGCCCGAAATACCTGAACGGCGGCATGTCGGCGGCAAAATACAGCCCCAGGAAGCCGGCGACGGTGGTCAGCGAGGTCAGCGTCACCGGAACCCACATGCCGGCCATGGTTTCGACCACCAGTTCCTCCCGCGGACGCTGCGGCACGGCTGCCTGCAAATGAAAATAATGGCTGCAGATATGGATCGTATCCGCCACCGAAATACCGATCAGTATCACTGGCAGGCCGTTGGTGATCACGTAGAACGGTATGTCCATGGCCGCCATGGCGCCAAGGGCGATAGCCACCGAGGCGAGAATGATCACCAGCGCCAGCAGCGATGGCAGAAAACGCCGGAAGGCCAAGGCGATCATGCCGAGGATGACAAACCCGGCAAGCGGATTCAGCCGCCTCGCGTCAGCATCGATATAGGATCCGAGATAACCGGCAATGGCGCCTTCACCGGCGACATGGGCAACAACCCCTGGCGGCAGGGGGTAGTCGTCCAACAGCGCGATGATGTCACTGTAGGTATTTTCGCTGCGCTGCTCGTCGAGCAACTGCACCACCAACAGGGTTGCCTCCCCGCCCCTCGCCACCAGGCTGCCGAGGAACAGCGGAAAATCTTCGACCGCCGCCCGCACCGCCGCTGCGCCGGCATCATTGTCAGGGATGGAGTCGCCCGGCATGAGATCAAGAATCGGCTGCACCTCGATGGACGATTCGGTGCCGGTAATGAGGGATTCCGTCGACAGGCTGATGACCCTGTCGGCGTCGACGTTGGGTACTGTCTTGAGGGCCTCGGTCAGGGCCACCACCGACTGCAGGATATCGGCCCGGTAGATGCCTTCCGGGCCGCTGGCGACCAGAGCCACCAGCAGCGGATCGCTGAGTGCGAAGCGCTCGCGGATAAGATCCCGATACACCAGTGCCGGGTTGTCCGGCGAGAGAAATGCGTCGGAGCGGGTGTCCTTGGCGAGGTCCTTGAAGGCCACCAGCGACAACACCAGAATGACGGCCATCGGCAGCAGCGTCAGCCAGGGATGCCGCACCAGCCCCTGGAAAAAACGCTCGCTCGCACTCGCCGCCGCCATCGTCGTCTCCCTGGCTGCTCAGTAGCTGCGGATCATGACCCTCGCAGTTGCTCGAGAAGCGCCCGCGCTTCATCGGCCTGGCTGAAGTCCGGTTCGTCGACAAGTTTCTCAAGTATCGGTATCGCGTCGTTAGCCTGGCCAGCGGCCTCCAGGATCATCGCCCGGTGATAGAGGATTTCGGGGTTGTCGGGCGTCAGATCCAGTGCCTTCTGGTTGAGCGCCAGAGCTTCGCCGGTGGCGCCCAGCTCCAGTTGGATCATGGCGTAGGTATCCTTGACCTGAGGGCTGTTGGGAGCCAGCCGGTCAGCCTTTTCGATATGCCGCAGCGCCTGTTGTGGATTGTCCTTGCGGTACAGCCAGCTCACGTTGTTGAGAAGAACGACGTTGTCCGGCGCCTTTTCCAACACCTTCAGGTACTGCTCACGGGCCTCCTTCTCGCGACCGAGCTGGAGATAGCTGGATGCCAGCTGGTTTTGTACCAGCACATCCTCGGGGTTGTCGGCCAGCCAGTCGGTCAACAGCTGCAAGGCTTCGTCGCTCCTGCCCTGTGCCGCAACAGCGCCACTCAGCCACAGCAAGGTCATGGCCGCCGGTTGCTCACCCATGACGCCGCGCAGGTAAGACTCGGCATCGGCCGGCTTTTTCTGCGCCAGGGCAATACGCCCCTTGGCAACCCGCACTTCCGGCTCCATGGCGACCTCTGCCGGGAGCCCTTCCAGCACCTCGCTGGCCTCCTCCAGATTGCCCAGTCCCAGCAGCGCATCGGCCATCAGCTTGTGCAGGTCAGGGCTGTTCGGGTACGACTCCAGCGCTTGTCGCAGATGCTTTTCCGCTTCTTCATACCGCTGGCCACGCAGCTCGACACGGGCCATCAGCGTCAGCGCGCCGGCATCTTCAGGGAGCAGGCCCAGCAAGTGCTTGGCCGCCTCCTCAGCCGCCGGCAATGCGCCGTTCGCCAGCAGGGATTCGGTCAACAACAACCACAAGCCCGGCTCGCCGGGGTAGTCATCGCGCACGGCGTTGAGCAGGCTCACCGCTTCGCCGCTGCGCCCTTCCTCGAGCAGCAGCCGCGCCAACACCAGGCGTGGCTGCAGCGCCTTGTCGTCGGCGTCCACCGCCGCTTCGAGAGCGCTGCGCATGGCACCCGGATCGCCGCGCTGCCCCTCGACCAGCGCCAGATTCACCAGTGTGCCGGTATCGCCGGGGTGATGCTCGAGCGCGTCCAGGTAGCGTTCGCGGGCCTGATCCAGATCCTCCCTTCCGCTCGCCAGCACCGCCAACCCCCTGTTGGCGGTGACATTGCCAGGATCGAGCGCCAGGGCGCGCTCGAAATGCTTGCGCGCCGTCTCGAGGTCGTTGTCCTGCAGCGCGATGCGGCCCAGCAGAAGATGTGGCCGCGGACTGCTCTGATCGCTGGCCAGGTAGGCGTTGGCCTCGGCTTTTGCCTGGCCGCTGTCCCCGGCAGTCAGGTAGGCCTGCACCAACTGCTCCTGCACATCGGCGCCTTCCGGGTCGAGGTCGCGGGCGGCGGTAAGTTCGCCAATACCGCGCTCCCGATCACCCGCCCGCAACAGTTCCGTGCCGAAGGAAACCCTGGCCAGGATGGATTCCGGCCGGACAGCCACCACCTGCTGGTACACATCGGCGCTTTCGGCATGCCTCCCCTGGGCACTCAGAGCCGCCGCCAGCAGACCCATCGCCGGATAGTTCATCTCGTGCTCTTCGAGCACATCGCGGGCGAGCCGCTCCGCGCGCTCAGCCTCCCCCATTCTCAACAGCACGGAGGACAATTGCAGGCGAGCATTCACATGCTTGGGTTGTGCGGCCAGGAAACTGTTGAGCTGGCTCCTGGCGGTCGCCAGATTACCTTCGCGAATATTGGCGCTCGCGGCAAGATAAAGGCTACCTTTGTGCGTCGGCAACATGCCCAGCACCTTGGTAAATTCATTGAGCGCGCCGCCACTGTCGCCAGCGTCGAGCAACACCCGGCCCCTGGCGAAGCTCACCCCCGGATGATCAGGGATGATGGTTTGCAAAGCTTCCAGCTCAGCCTTGGCCTCATCCATCTTGCCCTGCTCGATACGCATCGTGACCAGGTTCAGGCGGTCGCCAAGCCTGAACGGATTCAGCTTCGTCGCCTCGGCGTAGCTGGTCTCGGCTTCTGCAAACTCCCGCTTGAGTTGCTGTACGTCTCCCAGCAGACTCCAGGCTTCTGCATAATCGGGATGTGCTTCGACGATATCCTGAAGGGCCACCAGCGCATCCTCGAGGCCATCGGTATAGAACAGCAGATAAAGCGCATGGTTGGTCTCGATATAGGCGTCGCCCGGGGCATCGGCCAGGGCCCGGGCCAGGGTGTCCTCTGCGACACGAATATCTTCCTCCGCCGCCTGGGCCAGGGCCAGGGCGGCGAGATATTGCGGATGGCCGCCAACCGCGGCGAAGTCCCCGGCCGCATGTTTTTTCAGCAAGTCTCCAGCCTTCCCGGCAGCGATCAGGGCCCGCGCATACAGAACCCGGACCTCGGGATCATCGGCGCCCTTCAGCGAGCGCTCGAATTCGTCCAGGGCGCTGACCGGATCCTGCTGAAAAACATAGGTCTCGGCGAGCAGGCGCCGTGCCGATGGGCTGTCCGGATTCTGCTGGAGAGCGGTTTTGACATCGATGACGGCTGCCCTGACGTTACCCTGATCGAGGGCAGCCTGGGCACGGGAAACCAGTTCCTGTTCCGACACCTGGGGTGAACAGGCACTCACAGCGATAACAAAGACAGTGCTCTTTGCCAGACAGATTGCAGGATGAAAAATTCGGGAAAGGCTCATTATTGATTGTTCCACAGTTATGGAAAGCGTCTTCGTTACATTAACGACTCCATCCATCAAAGCCAAATGTTTTGAGGCTCCATGCTCCCGGCAACGATACCGCCGCGGCATCTCTGCCTGCCCGACCCGCTGTGCAAGCGGGATACAAAACCTGGCGGACAAAAAAAGCCGGCCCTGGAGGAACCGGCTTTTCTCGAACTGCGCGAACGGTCAGGCAGTTTTGCGGATCCGCCAGCCCAGCATCAGCAGGCCCATGCCCAGCAGCGCCAGCACGCCAGGAGCCGGGATGGTGGTGATGCGAGCCTGGGTGAACAGGACCGAGGTGCCGGGAGATTTTTCCTTGGTATAGACGGAGTCGCCATCCAGGATCGCACCGGGACCCGCCAGGTAGCGGAAGCTCAGTTTATAGAGCTGGCCGCCAACATAGAAGGTAATGGAACCCGGCAGCGGTGTAACGGTAAAGATATCATCGCACTTGGTGCCGTGAGGATTTGGTGGCGGGCAGTTGCGCACCAGTGATTCGTTGTAGGTTTCAGTAAAGGTAATGCTGAGAGGCACCACGCCGAAGGGAATTCCCACCGGACTGGTCAGCTCGAAGCTGGTTACCAGCTCCGAAGTAGCCATATGCCCGTCAGCCGCAGTGATCACGTTGTTGTAGTGGATCGCCGCGCCGGTGTTGGTCCAGTCGCCATTGGTGACAATCTTCTCGAAGGCCGGGATCGTGACCGGGCTGGAACCGAGCAATGCTGCCTCATGAGGGCCCGTACCGTTGGCCCCGAACACCGCCTGCAAGCCGCTCTGGTTGCCGTTGCCGGTGGACGCCGGGACACCCCAAGTCATCACGCTGGAGGTGCCGGCGATACCGCTCGGGGTGACCGCTCCGGTTTCATTGTAGCCCAGTTGACACGCGGCCTCGGAGCCATTACTACAGGTGGCGCCGCCAACGACAAAACCACCGTCGGTCACCCAATCCCATTCGGGAATGATAGCCGCAGAGGCGGCCATCGAAAGAAAACCACTGGAAGCCAGCACAAGTCCAGCCAGGATATTTTTAGTCTTCATACTGATGTTCTCTCCGTAAGTTAGAACTCCACATTTGCAACCTGGCGGCGTTGAACTGACACTCAGATTACACTCTTCGATATGATTATATGCACACCTCATGCCAAACAAATATTTCAATTTAAAAACAATGCCTTATGAATAAACAGATAGCGGAAATCGACATTTTCGACGGCCTGCCTGTAAACTTTACCGACAGCTCACCCGCCGCAAACAATACCTTGCTATAACGGAGCTCATGTTGTGCCCTGCACGACGGCAGTAAACTCGAAGGGCCGGAATGCCAGGAAAATTAACACTCATCATGCACACGAAATGACATCGGATACTGGCTTGACGGCGCCGTCACAGACACGCACTAAAAAGCCGGTCACCAAAGGTGACCGGCCGGCTCAGAGTATTGGCTGTTTTCAGGATGAGCCGCTTAGCTTATAAAAGCGGCCCCGGTGATCAGCCGGTTCTCCGTACCCGCCAACCCAGCATCAGCAGGCCCATGCCCAGCAACGCCAGTACCCCGGGTGCCGGGATGGTGGTAATGCGGGCCTGGGTGAACAGGACCGAGGTGCCAGGGGCATCTTCCCTGGTGTAGACGGTGTCGCCGTCAATGATCGCTCCGGGACCCGCCAGGTAGCGGAAGCTTAGTTTATAGAGCTGCCCCCCCACGTAGAACGAGATCGAACCAGGCAATGGCGTGACGCTAAAGATATCGTCGCACCGGGTGTCGTGAGGGTTCGGCGGCGGGCAGTTGACTGCTTGCGACTCGTTGAAGGTTTCAGTAAATCCGATATTGATAGGCACCACGCCAAACGGAATTCCCACCGGGTTGGTCAACTCGAAGCTGGTCACCAGAAGCGATGTATTCATATAGCCGCCCGCTTCGGTGATCACATTGTTGTAGTGGACCGCCGCACCGGTATTCGTCCAGTCACCATTGGTGATGATCTGCTCGAAGGCCGGGATCGGTACCGGTGTGGAGCCGAGCAGTGCGGCATCCAGCGGACCCAGGCCAGTTGCACCGAACACCCCCTGGAGGCCACTCTGGCTGCCGCTGGCCGGCGAGGGGGTACCCCAGGTCATTACGCTGGAGGTGCCGGCGATGCCGCTCGGGGTGACCGCTCCGGTTTCATTGTAAGTGAGATTGCACGCGGCCTCGGCACCATTGCTGCAGGTTCCACCACCGATGGCGAAGCCCCCATCGGTCACCCAGTCCCATGCGGGAATGATGGCTGCGGAGGCACCCATCGAAAGAAACCCGCCGGAAGCCAGCACTAGCCCAGCCAGAACATTTTTAGTCTTCATAAGGCTCTCTCCATAATCAGCATTCACATTTTGCAACCCATGACCCTGGCAACTGGCATCGAGGTTACACTTTGTTTCATACTTCATTACGCAGACAGTAAGCACGCATACAACATACCAACAAAAAAATAACCAGAAAATACAAAAGATTATAAATAACCTATAAGCGGAATCGGGATTGATCGGGACGTTTTTGTAAACTTTTCCGACACCACCGCAATGCTGTCAGGTGCCCTGCAGAGAGTGTCCCGGTGCCCGCTCCTCCCCCTTGCTCAGGGCAGGTATCGCCCCGGGGCCAGGATACCGTTGGGATCCAGGCTGCTGCGCAGGTGGGTGAAGAACTGCTGGTAGACCTCCGTCTTCGACGGCAGCTTCGCCATCGACTGGATACCCAACCGGTATGGGTAGTAACCGGCATCACAGAGTTGCTCCAGCATGTCGTCGTGACAGGCCATCGCGCGCTGGTCCTCACCCGGGATATCGCGGTCGTAGGAAATGTTCACCACGCAATCGATGGTTCTTTCGGTCAGCAGAGTGATGGATACCGCAGGCTCGTAGCCATGGGCCAGCATCGTCGTCTTGACGATATTCCAGATCGCGGCCGCATGCCTGCCGCTGGTGGGCGCTACCGGTGCCAGCCACATCACGCCACAGTTGTCCTGCTCGGGGCTGAGGTCGACGGACGCCTCGGGGAGGTTTTTTTTACGCCAGTAATTGCTGGCCAGCATGCCCGCCGAGGGCACTCCCTGGGTCATGCCGAACACCGGCTTCACCACCTTGAGCATCTCGGTGAGATTGACGCCGGTCACCCACTGATAGGGCCTGGCAAAGCGCTCCGCCAGCGCCAGCAGGCGCTCATCGAGAAACTGCAGGCGCTTCACCTTGCCCTTCAGCCGGCGCTTGAGCCGACGGCGCGCATCGGCCACGGTGGCGCGCGTGCCGTAGAGCGCACCGGAGACATTCCACAGTCCGCAATCCCATTCTTTCACCTTGGCCTGGAGCACATCGTCGGGCAAGGGCGTGGTCCCCCCGGCCTGAAGCCAGGGATAGCCCTGGATGGCGGAGATCATCTTGTAGTCGTTGCCGATATGCATGGCGCTGCGTATCGTGCCGTCGAGGCGCAGCGGGCGCAGCAGGTCGATCAATCCCGGCAGGTCGTCCTCGCGCTCGATCCGGCAGGCAAAAAACTGCATATACTCGGGTTTTGGCATCAGCCAGATGGTGGCCTGCACGATCACGCCGAGATTTGACTGGGTAAACAAGCCATCGTAATGGGGCCCCACCCCCCAGCGGTACACCCCTGTCGCCTGGGCATTGCGGTACTGGCCGAACCCGGTCTCGAGCAGGTCGCCGCTGGGCAATACCACCTGAAAACCGCCAACGTTGGCAAAATGATCGGCATAGGCGGTGTGCCCGAAGCCGCGCTCGGCGATATTGCCGACCAGGCTGGTGCGCGGCGACGCGCCGGTCACATCCAGCCAATAGGGCGCGTCGCGCTCGCGCAAATAGTCGAACAACTGTTGCTGGGTCACCCCCGGCTCCACCCTGACGTAACCCAGGTCGGCGTTGTACTCGACGATACGGTCGAGGCGCTTGAGCTCCATCACTACCGAGTCCGGCGCGGTGGGCACGGTGGAGCCATAACCGGTATTGAGGCCGGTACTGATCGGGTAGATCGGCACCCGGTACTGATTGGCAATGCGCAGACAGGCCTGGACTTCGGCTGCAGAACCCGGCCGCACCACCGCAGGCACCCTGTTGCTGGTGTGAAACGTGGCCGTTTCGTAGCGCTTCATCAGTTCCGGGTCGTCGACCACATGGTCCCCGCCCAGCGTGTTCCGAAACGCTGCTATTGCATCCGCTATATTGGCCATTGGACAAATTCCTGAGCGCCTGGCGCCGCACGTCGGGCCCCGGCCATGAGCTGGGCCATTGACATCATCCGAACGCGGGACGGAACCATGACCAGCCGAAGTCGGACAGGCCGAAATCCTTATTGCGGTCGATGGCGGCTCTCGGCTCCGGCGTCCTCTGTGGTACCGGCTCGAGGGCTCCGGCAATCTGCTGGTATACCGCGCTGTACATCTGCCGCAGTTCCACCGGCGCATGCGCCACCAGGTCATCGATGTTCGCGTAGTACGGCGCCCGGGTGCCGCGAAATTCGAAATCGTCGCCAATGCGCCGAAACACCGTACCGGCTCGCCGCAGCAGCAGGAACAGGGAAGGCTCCATGATCGCGCAGCAGTTTTTGCGGTTGAGAACATCGGCCACTGCGCCGGAAGCCATGAACAGGAACAAGGCGATAAGGGGGAAGGTGCGCTGTTCCCGCTTGCTGAAATTAAACGCGTCACTGGCGCCGAAGCGTGTTTCCCGCTCGCCGCGACGGCGGCGGAAGTCACTGTCCACCGCCAGCCGCGAAATTTCGCACAGCGTATTGCGCCGCCCGGAAAACTGGCTCATGAACGCCTGGTCGAGACTGTCGCCGGCGTGGCCCTCCATGGGCATCAGGCTGTTTTCGTTGGCCAGCACCAGACGGACACAGCCTGCCGCCTTGCCGGTTTCGCGGTGGCTGACCAGGCAGTGTATCGAACTCTCCTCGTAGGTATCCATTTCCTGTTGGTTGCTGAACACCTCCGGGGGTTCGTAGCCAAACTCTTCACAATAGACCCGGTAACGGAGATGGTAGACCCGCTCCCGCTGCTCCCTGGTCAGGGCCACGGACAGGTCGAAATAGCGCGAGAAGTCGAGCAACCGCGAACTGTTTTCTGAAGTAGGCTTTTCTGTTGTCATGAAAGAGAAACTCTGCTGGGGATAGCTTCGCGTTGCCAGTCCAACCCAGGTTCAGGCGGTTCGGGAAGCTATCATTGCTACTCGTTTAGGTGGCCCATATACACCAGCGCTCAATGACAGAAATATTAAGCCTCGCAGGAATCGGGTCTTGCGACCTGAATACCATTGCCAGGCAGACTCCCTGTGCAGTGCAGCACTCACTGAAAGATATCCCGGATCATTGCGTATTGCCAGAGCGGTTGCGATAAAAAAAACAATCCGCCAGCAACGCCCATACTTCATCAGACCGTCGCCAGACCATGGGGTGCGCTGACGCAGGAAGCGCATCCCGCCGATCCAGCCCGCTGGCGCGCTTCCTGTGTCAGCGCACCCTATTAAAAATGTCGCCAGCGACGATAATCCGGTCGCCATCACGGTGCGGCAAACCGTTCTTCGAGACAACCGGCGAAGCCGGACAGCGCCGCGTCGATCAGTGCGAACACTTCGGTAAAGCCGTGCAAGTCGCCATAATAAGGGTCGAGAATATCCTCCGCTCCCTGGCCCCGCCCGGCAGCAAAACCGCCGAGCAGAAAAACATTGCCCGGCAGTTCCTGGCCGGGCATCAGGCTCGCCACTTCGGCCAGGTGCCGGTGCTCCATGACCAGCACGAAATCGCTGTGCTCGATCATTCGCGCCCGCAACGGCCGCGCCCGGATGCCGCGCAGCGAAACACCGGCGGCGGCGGCCAGCTTAGCGGCCCGCGGATCGGGGCGCCGCCCGGGCTGGCCGACAGAGGTGCCCGCCGAGCGCACAGCCACCCTGCGCCCCAATCCCATGGCGTGCAAACGGGAGCGCAACAATCCCTCGGCCAATGGCGAACGGCAGACATTGGCGGTGCAGACGAACAGGACCCGACATTGCGGACGGAACCAGATCATATCGTTATCACCATCGCTCCCCGGGTGCCGCCGACAGCCCGCCGGCCCCAGTCAAGGCGTTGACAGCACAGGGTTCAATTGCGCTCTGCGGCACGACGCAGCAGCTCCTTGACGTGGCGCACCGGCACCGCATAGGTGATACCGGATGGCCGCTCGAGAATCGCCTCCCGCGACTCCTTGACAAAAACACTGTTGACCACGCCGATGACTTTTCCCGTCTCCGGATGAAACACCGGACTGCCGCTGTTGCCTGGATAGGCGACGGCGTCCAACTGAAACACGTCGAAAGGATTGCGCATGCGCAACAACTGCGCCGAGGACAGTTGTCCGGCGGAGTCGGCGGTCCGCACCACCGGGGTGATGGACGAAACGATCCCGGTATGGGTAACGGGAAAGAGGCCGAGGACGGCGCCGATGGGAAACCCTGTGAATGCCACCAGATCGCCTTCCCGCACTTTGTCGGAATCGCCGAGCGCCATGCTGGCCAGCGGGCCGGAAGTGATGCGCAGCAGGGCCAGGTCGTGCAGCGAATCCTGCTCCAGCAGCTCGGCAAGATGTATTCGCGCCTCTTTGCCCCGTCCCGAGAAGACCGCCAGTGACTGATTGTTGGTGTGGTCCAGTTCCCTGGGCAGCACGTGATAATTAGTGACCACAGTGTAACCGTCATCCACCACGAAGCCGGTGCCCAGCAAGTTGTTGGGGCGCGCCTTGCCCACCGGCTGGCGCGCCGGATAGGTCGTGCCGACCCCGACCACAGCTGGGCGCACCTGATCGATGATATCCGGCAGCCCGGCGAACGCCGCATGACCGACCGCCAGCAGCAAAATCGCCAGCCACTTATCACACCTGCGGGGAAAATAGCGCATAATAATCGTCCGACGCAAAACAGATCACCGTTGATTGCTGGTCATTTGATTCCTGGTCGCGACATTTGCGAAGAGCACGCCCACAGGCACAGCAAGTCCGCCGGAACCATAACAGAACAGCCCCTGCGCGAAAACTGACGGATTTCTTTACACATGTTTTCCTACTAACCCGCTTCCCTATAACGGAGATTTGGGAATGGCCGACCTGATCCATGAACTGATCGCCGCCCAGGCCAATGGCACCGGCGACAGACCCGCACTGCTCTACAAAGATGACGTCCTCACCTATTCCGCCCTCTGGGAAACCCTCCAACGGGTGGCCAGCGGGCTGATGGCCGCGGGGATCGCCGCCGGCGAGCGCGTCGCGATATACCTTCCGAAGCAACTCGAAACCGTGGCCGCAATATTCGGCACATCCAGTGCCGGGGCCAGCTTTGTCCCGGTCAACCCGCTGCTCAAGCCGCCCCAGGTCCGCTATATTCTCCAGCACTCCCAGGCGCGGATATTGTTCACCTCACTGCAGCGTCTGCCAGCGCTGGCGGACGAACTCGCTCACTGCCAGGATCTGCACACAGTGGTGGTGATCGACGACCTGGTGGAAGAGCGCGCCGCCGCACTGATCGCGCGCCTGCCCGGCAAGACCCTCATCGACTGGCGGCACTTTCTCCGCGAGCCCTCCCGCCCCCCCCATCGGCGCATCGACAATGACATGGCCGCGATTCTCTATACCTCGGGGAGTACCGGCAGCCCCAAAGGCGTGGTGCTCTCCCACCGCAACATGGTTGCCGGCGCGCGCAGCGTCGCCCAATACCTGGAAAACACCCCGGCCGACCGGATACTTGCCGTGCTGCCCCTCAGTTTCGACGCAGGCTTGAGCCAGCTCACCACGGCGTTCTCCGCAGGCGCTTCAGTGGCACTGATGGACTATCTGCTGCCAAAGGACGTATTGCGCGCCGTCGTTCGCTACCGGATCACCGGCCTTGGCGCCGTCCCGCCCCTGTGGAACCAATTGGTCCAACACCCGTGGCCGGCAGAAACCGCAGATTGCTTGCGCTATGTCACCAACACCGGCGGCGCCATGCCTGTGGCGACCACACGGGCACTGCGCGAGCGCCTGCCCAACGCCCGCATTTACCTCATGTACGGGCTCACCGAAGCATTCCGCTCCACTTACCTGTCCCCCGACGAGGTCGACCATCGCCCCCAATCCATCGGCAAGGCCATCCCCAACGCCGAGATTCTCGTAGTCAATGACGCCGGCCAACTCTGCGGCCCCAACGAACCCGGGGAACTGGTGCACCGGGGCGCACTGGTGGCACTGGGTTATTGGAACGACCCCGAAAAAACTGCCGAGCGCTTCCGTCCCTGTCCAGGACAGGACGACAACCTGCCGATTCCCGAAATGGCCGTCTGGTCCGGCGACCAGG
Source organism: Porticoccaceae bacterium (assembly GCA_041655035.1). Classification (GTDB taxonomy): domain Bacteria; phylum Pseudomonadota; class Gammaproteobacteria; order Pseudomonadales; family Porticoccaceae; genus NAT127. The sequence continues at coordinate 30,830 of JBAZCN010000015.1, forward strand.
TTGTCAGGGACGAGGAAGGTTACCTCTACTTTGTCAGCAGAAAGGACGACATGATCAAGACCTCCGGGTACAGGGTAAGTCCAACGGAGATCGAAGAAATAGCCTATGGCTCGGGGCTGGTGACGGGCGCCGTGGCGTTCGGCGTGCCCCACGCCGACCTCGGCCAGGCCATCGTCCTGATCGTGACGCCCGGCGGCGACACCGAACATGCAGTGCTGCACACCCGCTTGCTCGACTACTGTAAACGGGAACTGCCCGCCTTTATGCAACCCGCCCGCATCGTGATACTGGATACCCTGCCGCACAACCACAATGGCAAAATCGATCGCCGCACCCTCACCACCACCTATGCCCGCATACTGGAAGGCGATCCGGGCTGACAGCGGCACGGAGTTTGTCTGTGGGCAGAGACAGGGGCTCGGGGTCTGTCGATTGTTAGGCAAGCATCGCCGGTGCGCCTCCTCCGTCGGCACATCCTACTGAAGCAAGAGCATAGGGTGTGCTGAGGAACGAAGCGCACCGCGCTCGCCGACATCAAAAAATCTCTTATTTACCAATATATAAAAAGAAACACCACGCCGCCAGAAAGGGCCTACCCCCCGCAACTCAATGCGATCCGGTTCTTGCCCAGATGCTTGGCCTCGTACAGCGCCTGGTCGGCCTTCCTCAGCAGGGCATTCATGCTGTCGCCCGCCTCGAGTTGGGCGACGCCGATACTGCAGGTAAAATGCATCGCCTGCCCGCCCACCACGACATCCGCCATGGCGACGCCGGCGCGCAGCCGTTCACCGAGATGCATCGCTTCCTCGGAACTGGTCCCCGGCAGCACGATCAGGAACTCCTCGCCACCGATCCGGCCGACAGTGTCGGTGGAGCGGGACAACTCCTTGAAGCACTTCGTGGCGACTACCAGTACGTTGTCGCCGATATGGTGCCCGCAACCGTCGTTGACCGCCTTGAAGTTATCGAGATCGATCATCAGCACACTGAGATCCTGGGAGTAGCGGTGGCAGCGCTGGATCTCGTATTCGAGCTGCTCCATGACACCACGGCGATTGATGGCGCCTGTCAGCGGATCTGTCACCGATAGTATCTGCAGTTCCCTGGTCCGCTCCTCGACATGTTCTTCGAGCATGACCAGAGCCGCCGACAACTCATTCTCGGTGCGCGCCAGTTCATTGGTCTTGATGACCATGTCCACCTGATTGGGCAACTTCAACGCGCGGGGCATGAATTTCCACACCAGGGGAATCAGCGAGAAGGCGATGAGCGCCGTCGCCACCTTCAACCAGGCTCCGAACTCGGAGAAGTACTGCCAAAAGACGAGGCTGTCGACCAAGTGGTCGATGGCGATCACCATCGATAGCAGCGCGCCCAGCAATAACATGCGCCGCAACCAGGCATCTTTGCGGGACCGGGAAAAATAAATCAACGCCACCGCAATGGACACAAAGGACACCGCCAGGACAAAACTGGCAGCAATGTCCAGGAATGCCATGGCTGCGGTATTGCCGACCACATCCACGCCACCAACGGAAACGCCATCTGGAAAACTGCTTTCAGGCTTCACGAGCAACCCTCGGGCGGTGCGATAGCCTTGCCAAAGCAGCATACCGCCCTGCAAACCCGCCACTGTCGCGGGACCCGCTCCCCATCCATCCGCTCGCTGTCATCCTTACCGATCCTCATCCGGATACCCCTGCTCCCTGAATGCCCGCGCCGGCACGTCGCGGCAACCAGCAACCGGCCGCCGCCGCGAAAGCGGACAGCCGCGCACCGGCCACTCATGGACCGCTTGCTGTGGGTTACCTCGACTCGCTCAACATCTCCCTGGGGTGGCGATCCTCTTCGCCTTCCATTTCAATCCCTTGAAGCCCGGTCCATTCAAGCTCGGTCCACTGAAATTCACGCCATTGACCCTGACGCGACGTGGATCACCTTCCCGCCGCCAGCCGTTTCAATGGGTGTTGTTGTCCCTTTGCTCTCTGATGGTGTTCTTTTGTTATGGTGTCGTTCCATGGTTTTGCCGTCACTCCCTGGACCTGGGTCTGAAGCATATCGTCTCCAGGCCACAGCACCGCGCTTGCCAGTCACTACCGCGAGATCCATCGGCCCGCTGGTCATATCTCCCTCTGCAGCAAGGGGCCGAATCGCAGCCCAGACACCGAACGGCCCGCCGGACGACCCGGGAAAGCGCGTCCGGCAAACTCTAGACGAGTCCCTGGTCGACTGTCAAATACCGCCATAGCAATAATCTACTGGCTCCGAGAGAGCTGAGCGCCCCCGGGTTCCGCCAATAAGTCACCGGGAGTCATAACGATAATGATATATACTGCAACCATCGATAAGAACCGGTCAGTCCGGCACCGCCTGCGAAATATTGGGAGCGAGCCGGCGCAGCACCGGTCGACCTGATAACTTTTGCTGTAAATTGTATAAGTTATAGGTGATGTGAAGCCGGACAAGGGCATGGTACAATCGCGACCGCCAAAGCTAACGTGAACCCGGGCGACAGCCAGATCGATAGCGTTGTTACGGCCAGGAAACCCTGACAATAGACGACGTAAGAACAACGGGACAGGTAACGACCAGGGAGTAACACAATGCTTGCCGCCAAGTCGGCCAGGATGCGTCTTTTCAAAAGCCACGTCCATGTCACCTATTCGTGGCTGGCGGCGGTCGACGCCCTCCTCTTTTTCGCGTCCTGCTATCTGGCCACCTGGTTGTACTTCATACCTCAGCCAGCGTCTCTGGCCGACCATCTCCAGTCGCTCCCTTACAGGGCCGCCATCTTCTCCGCCATTACCACCCTGGCGATGTTTTCCATGGGTCTTTACCAACCGCGGCAGCGCGAGGGCATAAACGGCATCTTCCTGCGCACCATCGGCGCCTTTGCGCTGATGACCCTTGGCATGACGACGATCATCTTCTTTTTCCCCGGCATGCACCTCTGGCGCGGCGTGTTCATCTATTCCGCTGCCATTGCCTTCTCCTCGGCGCTGGCGACCCGCTGGGTTTTCATCAAGACGGTGAGGATGGACCAGTTCAACCGGCGGGTCCTGGTGCTGGGTACCGGGCACAAGGCCAACAACATCCCGCGACGGATGCGCCGCAAGAGCGACCATCACGGCCTGCGCATCTGTGGCTACGTCCGCGTTCCCGGGGAGGAAACCACTGTCATCAAGGGCAATGTGGTGACCCTGGAACAGCCGTTGTCCGACTACGTCCTCGATCAGAACATCCACCAGGTGGTGGTAGCCATCGACGATCAGCAACAACTGCTGCCCGCGGAAGAGTTGATGCGTTGCCGAATGCACAGGGTATCGGTGCTCGGCCTGCTCGACTTTTTCGAGCGTCAGGCCGGCAAGATCCTGGTCGACGAAGCCACCCACGAGTGGTTCATCTTCGCCCGGGGGTTCAGGCACCGGACCCTCAGGGGGCTCGGCAAGCGCCTGTTCGACATCGCCGGGGCCGCCAGCCTGCTGCTGGTCAGCTGGCCGTTCATGCTGATAACCGTGCTGGCAATCAAGCTCGAAGACGGCCTTCGCGCCCCGGTCATCTTCAGGCAGAAACGGGTCGGACTGAACGGCAGGACCTTCGACGTCATGAAGTTCCGCAGCATGACCGTCGATGCCGAGGGAGACGGCAAAGCCCGCTGGGCGACCGCCAACGACAACCGCATCACCCGGGTCGGACAGATGATCCGCAAACTGCGTATCGACGAGCTTCCACAAATCTTCAATGTCCTGATTGGTAACATGTCGCTGGTCGGGCCGCGCCCCGAACGCCCCGAATTCGTCAGCGAGCTGGAAAAGGACATTCCCTTTTACAATAATCGCCACTATGTCAAACCCGGGGTTACCGGCTGGGCCCAGCTCAACTACCCTTATGGCGCATCGGTCACCGACGCCAAGCACAAACTCGAATTCGACCTGTACTATGTGAAAAACCAGAGCCTTTTCCTGGACTTTCTGGTATTGCTGCAAACCGTCGAGGTGGTCATCTTCGGCAAGGGCGCTCATTGAGCTATGCCGGGCACCAAGAACACATTGACAAGTACCGAAAAGAAGTACTGTATTCCCAGAAAAACAGCCGTGGCTAGCCCGCAAAGGAGTAACAAATGAGCAAGCAAACCGTTTTATCGCAATTGCGCCGCGGCCTGGCATTGCCCTGCAGTATCGTGCTGGGGTTGATGCTGGGTGCCTGCGGTTCCCACCCCATCCCCGATGGGCAGCGGTTCGACAGCCCTGATTACAACTATGTCATCGGCCCGGGCGACACCATGGAGATCTTCGTCTGGGGCAATGCCGAACTCAGTACCACAGGCATCGTGCGTCCCGATGGCAAGCTGACCACGCGGCTGGTCGAGGACCTCCCCGCCAGTGGCAAAACCTCGACGGAACTCGCCCGCGAGATCGAAAAAGTCTACTCCGAGTATGTGCGCCAGCCGGTCGTCAGCGTCATCGTCAACGGCTTTGTCGGCGTGCCGGAGCAGCAGGTCAGGGTCGTCGGCGAGGCGACCAAGCCGTCGTCCGTGCCTTATGCCCAACATATGACCCTGCTCGACCTGATGATCGCGGTGGGCGGTATGACCGAGTACGCCGCCGGCAACAAGTCGGTACTGGTCCGCACCGAAAATGGCAAGCAGCAGTCCTATGGTCTGCGGCTCGACGACCTGCTCAAGAGTGGTGACATTTCCGCCAATATGGCCCTGCGGCCCGGCGATATCGTGATCATCTCTGAATCCTGGTTTTGATTTGCCCGTCGACAGCGGGTTTCCGGAAGGATAACTTTCTATGCAGGACGCCTTGGCGCAACTACAGAGTTACTTGCTGGGTATATGGCGGCACCGCTGGCTGGCGCTGGTGGTCGCCTGGGTCATAGCGCTGGGTGGCTGGTTTGTCGTCGCGCAGATGCCGGAATCCTACGTCGCCAGCGCCCGAGTCTACGTCGACACCAACTCGGTACTGAGACCATTGATGCGGGGCCTGGCCATCACTCCCAATATCGACGAGCGCATTTCCATGATGAGCCGGACCCTCCTCAGCCGGCCCAACCTGGAAAAACTCGCACGGATGACGGACCTCGATCTCCTGGCCACCACCGAAGCCCAGAAGGACGGGCTGATAAAGCGGCTCGAAAAGTCGATTTCGCTGACCGGCAACCGGGGTAACGCCTCTCTCTATTCGATCTCGGTGACCGATCGCGACCGGGAAACGGCGCGCCGGGTGGCCCAGGCGCTGATCACGGTGTTTATCGAAACCTCGATGAGCGACAAACGTGAAGACAGCTCCGGCGCCCAGAGTTTCCTGGAGCAACAACTCGTCGAATCCGAGGGCCGCCTGGTCGAGGCGGAATCCCGCCTCGCCGTGTTCAAGCAGAAAAACGTCAGCGTTCTCCCCGGCGACAGCGGCGACTATTACAGCCGCCTGCAAGCCTCCCAGAGCAACCTCGAGCAGGCCCGCCTGCAGCTGCGGGAAATGGAGAACCGCCGCGCCGAGCTCCAGCGGCAGCTCGACGGCGAGGACCCGGTCTTCATCGCCGATGGCTCGTCCGGCACCACCAACTCCCAACTCGACGCCCGCATTCAGAACCTGCGGGTGCAGCTCGATGGGCTGCTGTCCCGCTACACCGACAGGCACCCGGAAATCCGCCGCCTGCACGGGCTCATCGATGAACTGGAAGCGGAGAAACAGGCGGCCTACGAGCACGCCCTCGCCAATCCGGGCAATGCCTATGGCGGCCTGACCTCCAGCCCCGTCTACCAGGGCATGCGCAGCATGCTCGCCGAAACGGAAGCCCAGATCGCCGAGCTGCGGGTGCGCACCACCGAGTATGAGCGCCGGGTCGAGGACCTCAAAACCAGGGTCAACCAGATCCCTGAAGTGGAAGCCGAATTGAAGCAATTGACCCGCGACTACGAAGTGCTGTCCAGGCAACACCAGCAGATGCTGGAACGTCGGGAATCGGCACGCCTGTCGGGGGATGTGGAGAAAAACGCCGGTGATTTCACTTTCCGGGTCATCGATCCACCCTTTGTGCCGCGCACGCCGAACCAGCCCAACAAGATGCTGCTCAACGCCGGCGTGCTGGTCGTCGCGCTGGGAGCCGGCGGCGCCCTGGCGCTGGTGCTGTCGCTGCTCAACCCGATCGTCACCGACGTGCGGATGCTCGCCCATACCACCGGGCTGCCGATGCTGGGTGTCGTCACCTACAACAAGAATGCCAAAGAGACACGCCGCGATCGCTGGCGCCTGGCGCGATTCAGCGCCTGTTGCGCCGCGCTGCTGCTCGCCTTCGGCGGCGTGGTCACTGTGCCGGGGCTGCTTGCCTGATGGTGCCGGCAAGGTAGGGAAATACTATGTCGCAACAAGTCGTGTCGGAACAAGTCGTGTCGCACCAACCCGCGCTCAGCCAGGCGCTGGACCACCCAACGATCGCGGGGAACCGCCTATGAGCACCATAGAGAAAGCCCTTGGCAGCTTGAACCAGCCACAACCGGCAAGCGGTGACGGCGAGGGCGCACCGGCCGTCGCCGGAGCGGCGGCCGACAAGGTCGCGGCTCCGGCTGCGCAGCCTCAGACCCCAACGCCGGCCCCAACTCCCGCGTCCGGACAATCCCGGCCACTGCCGTCCGCCCCGAGACCGTCGGTCAACATTCCCTTCGATGTCTTGCACGCCAAGGGCTTTCTGACACCGGCGACGCCGCGCAGCGTCATCGCCGAGGAGTTTCGCACCATCAAGCGCCCTCTGCTGAGAAATATCCTCGGCCAGTCGGTAACGCCGATACCCCAGGCCAATCTCATCATGGTGACCAGCGCTCTGCAGGGCGACGGCAAAACCTTCTGCTCCCTCAATCTCGCCATCAGCATCGCCATGGAACAGGACAAAACCGTTCTGTTTATCGACGCCGATATGCTCAAGGCCTCGGCCGGCACCCTGCTTGGCATCCCCTCCGGCACCCCCGGGCTGATCGACATTCTCAACGATGACCGCATCAAGCCCCAGGACGTAATTCTGCGCACCAACATGGACAAATTGCGGATCCTGCCGGCGGGCAGGCCCCACGAGCACGCCACCGAACTGCTGGCCAGCGAAAACATGCAGCAACTGATGCTGGAACTCTCCGCCCGCTATTCCGACCGCGTCATCGTCTTCGACTCGCCGCCCTTGCTGCTGACCACCGAATCCGCCGTGCTGGCCAGCTTCATGGGCCAGATCCTGTTTGTCGCCGCGGCCAACGTCACCCCCCAACACGCCATCAAGGAAGCGCTCGAACGCATAAGCGAGGAAAAGATGGTGGGCATGATGCTCAACATGCTCCCCCGCCGCCGCTTCAACCTGTTCGGCATGGGTTACGGCTACGGTTATGGCTATGGCTACGGACACGGCCACCGGGAAAGCGGCCCAGCCGAAACGACCGACGTGCGGAGTCATTGATGCCTGTCAAATCGTCGATGTCTGCCAAATCATCGATCGCAGCCGCCGCAATGAGCGGCATCCTGCTGACCACCCCGGTCCTGGCCGTCGAATGGCAGCGGGAGGCCGGCCTTTCCGTGGGCGCCTTCTACTCCGACAACGCCTGCCTCGACGATCGCGACGAAACCGGCAAAGGAGCAGCGACGGTCACCCCCGACCTGATGGTCAAGGGAACGGGGGCGAGGGCCAATATGTCGCTCAGGGCAGCCGTCGAGTACAACTCCCTGGCCGACAGCAACCTCGACTGTCGCGGCGGGCGCGGCGGCCAACTGGCCAGTCGGCGGGCGGTGATACCGACGCTGCGCTTTGCCGGCAACCTCGAAGTGATCGAAGACTGGCTGACGCTCGAATCCGACGCCTTTGCCGGCAGAAACCCCATCGATCCCTTTGCCGCGGGTGGCCATGACAACCTCAATCGCCGCGACAACACCAATATCACCTACCAGTACAGCGCCGGCGCGCTGATGCAGCGCCGGCTGGCCGACAATACCCATCTGCGCATGCGCTACCGATACAGCGAGCAGTACAACGAAGCGAACCTGCTCGGCGACAACAGCGAAGACAGGGTGGAATTCGACCTCGGCACCGATCCCGCCCGCAGCCGTTTCAGCACCGGCATCAGCGGTCGCTACAGCAAGATCCAGTACGACGAGAATGACCTCGAGGCGGCCTTCGACAACACCCTGTCCTCGGCCGAAATCAGGGCCGCGCTGCAGCTGACCCGGGACTGGCAGGTCAATGGCTTCGTCGGCGAGGAGTGGAACGAATTCATCAGCGAGCAGGACGATATCGAAGGATCCTATTGGGACGTCGGCTTGCTGTGGACCCCCAACGAACGCGTGGAAGTCGGCATCGGTACCGGAGAGCGCTTCTTCGGCAGCACCCCGCGGCTGGACATCAGCTATCGCCACAAGCGCAGCGAACTGACCGCCAGTTATTCGCGCACCCTGTCACTGCCGCGCAACCTGCGCGCCGTCATCACCGATCCCGACGATCCCTTCGATCCCGATTTCGGCCAGTTGCCGGGCGACCCCGTCCTCATTGGCGGCCAGCCGACCTTCATCGGCAACACCCCCATTCTCGACGAGCGCTTCACCCTCAAGTACCGCTTCAGCGGGCGCCGCACCACCATCACGCTGGCCGCGTCCGACTCCCAGCAATCCCGCACCGAGGATTCCGCCGAAGGCGATTTCACCAATGCCAGCGCAACCCTGACCCGCGCCCTGTCCCCCAGACTGTCCGCCAACATGCGCGCCCACTGGAGCGAGCGCGAAGGCGACGGCGACAGCGTCGGGCGTTTTGGCCAGCGCTCGGAGACCTGGCGCCTGGGCTTTGGCTTCAGCCGCCGCCTCGGCAACGATACCACCGTCAACCTGGGTTACCAGTTCACCCGCCAGGAGTCGGAGTTCGAACTGAACGAATACCGCGAAAACAGGGTGACCCTTTCTGTAAGACACGCATTTTAGTGCCTAAGCCGATACCCGGAGATCACCACATGGAAAAAAGCAGTCATCTGGCCCATATCCTTTGCGTCGTGGGCGCCCGGCCCAATTTCATGAAAATCGCGCCGATCATGCGCGCCTTCGCCGCCCCGGGCAGCGGCCTGACCGCCAGCCTGGTGCATACCGGGCAGCACTATGACGCCGCCATGAAGCACACCTTCTTCGAACAACTGCACATCCCCGAGCCGGACATCGACCTGGGCGTCGGCTCCGGCAGCCACGCCGTGCAGACCGCCCAGATCATGCAGCGTTTCGAGCCGGTGCTCGACCAGCTCCAACCCGCGGCGGTGCTGGTGGTCGGCGATGTCAACTCCACCATTGCCTGCGCCCTGGTCGCGGTAAAAAAGCAGATCCCGGTGATCCACGTCGAGGCGGGCCTGCGCAGCGGCGACCGCGCCATGCCCGAAGAGATCAATCGCATCCTTACCGACCAGCTTTCGGACCTGCTGTTCACCACGGAAGCTTCCGCCGCGGCAAATCTGCACCGGGAAGGCATCCCGGACGACAGGATCTTCTTCGTCGGCAACGTGATGATCGATACATTGCGCTACAACCTGGCTGACGCAGCGCCATCCCGCCAGACTCTGGCGGCCGCTGGCGCCCCCGCCACCGTCAGCGACGGGTATGGGCTGCTGACCCTGCACCGGCCGGGCAACGTCGACGACGCCCAGGTGCTGGAGCGCCTGCTGCAGGTATTGACGGACATCAGCCGGCAGACCCCCCTGG
>JBAZCN010000016.1:0-38171 GCA_041655035.1 Porticoccaceae bacterium
TCTGTCCCCACCGCGGTATGCACGTCTGTACCGCCGAGGCGGGCAACGCCCACGCCTTCAAATGCATCTATCATGGCTGGGCATTCCGCCCCAACGGCGACTTTATCGGCGCGCCGATAGAGCAGGAAAAGATGCACGGAGAAATCTACCCGAAGGACAGGCTAGGCCTCAAAAAAGCCCGCGTCTCAATGTACCACGGCCTGATTTTCGCCACCTGGGACCAGGACGCCGCATCGCTCGACGAACAGCTTGGCGACATGAAGTTCTACTACGACATCATGTTCGGCAAAACCCATGGCGGCATGGAGGTGCTGGGTCCGCCTCAGCGGCTGACCATCAACGCCAACTGGAAAACCGCCGGCGAGCAGTCCGCCTGTGACGGCTTCCATGTCCTGACCCTGCACCGCTCACAGATCGATATCGGCAACTTCGGCGGCTCCGGCGATTCCAAGGACGATACCGCGCCCGCCATGTACGGCATCAACGTCTGTGACAAGGGCAACGCACTGCGCTGCATTTCCGCGGAAAGCACCTTCCGCATGCTGATCGGCAAGGGCGACCTCAATGGCCTCGACACCGATCAGCGGCTCGACAGAATGCCGCCGCCCGGGATCTACACCGACCAGCACAAAAGGGAAATGAAAGAGCGCCTCAGCCGGGACCAACTCTACGTGACCTCCGTCGCCCCGCCGCAGGTGGGCGGGATGTTCCCCAATATCAACCTGTTGTTCATCTATGCCCCCTTGCCCAACGGCACCCTCGGCTCCGGTTACGTGATTCATTCCATGAATCCCAAGGGGCCGGACAAATTTCAGTGGGTTACCTGGTTCCTCTGTGAAAAGGGCACTCCCGATGACGTCAAGGACATCATCCGCGCCGTCGCGGTGCAGACAGGTGGCACTTCGGGCCTGATCGAGCAGGACGACTCCGACACCTGGCCGCACATGACGCAATCGGCCAAAGGCAGTTGGGGCCGCACCGAGACCATGAAATACCAGGCCATCGCCGGCGAGAACCGCCCCGAGGGCTGGCCCGACAAGGCCAAGGTCTACGCCGGTTTCAGCAAGGACGACGCCCAGTGGAGCTGGTGGCAGCAGTACTACGCGGTGATGACCCGGTAACCGGCCTCCCGCGGGTATTGGCAAACACATATTTCGAGGAAACGAACATGACGACTCAAGCCGCTGTCAAGAAAGCACCTTTCGAGATTCCGCCGATCACCATCCCCAAGCCGACGGACTCGATCACCCACTACCAGGTACAGCAGTTCCTGCACCTGGACTCCTATCTGCTCGACCACAACCGTCTCGCTGAATGGCTGAACATCCTGGCGCCGGATCTGCACTATTTCGTGCCGGTGCGCCAGACGAGGGAGCGGGCCGATCGCGACAAGGAATTTTCGCGCACCATCGGCCACATGGATGACGATTTCGACTCCATTGCCATGCGCGTTCACCGCCTGGTCAACACCAAGACCGCCTGGTCCGAGGATCCCGCCTCGCGGGTGCGCCGCTTTGTCACCAATGTGTCGGTGTGGGAAACCGATGTCTCCGGCGAGTACGAGGTCAACAGCTACCTGTTGCTGACCCGCAACCGGTTCTACGAGGAAAACTACCAGCTGCTCAGCGCCGAGCGCCTCGACAGGGTGCGCCGCAAGGGCGAAACCTTCGAGCTGGTCAGGCGCGAAGTGCGCATGGACCAAAGCGTGCTCGGCATGCCCAACCTGGCAATTTTCCTGTAGGGCAGGCGTTGCTGTTAACCCGACAAGCGCCGCGGTCATCGGCATATCGCCGCGGCGCCTTCCACGATACCCGAGGCTCACGACATGACTATCCATAATACCCAGCTAAACAAGATTCCAGCCCACGTGCCCGCTGAACTCGCCCAGGAATTTCCGTTGAAAATGGGCGTCTATGCCGACGAGAATCCCTTCGACCGCATGGTCCCGGAGGCCTGCGAAGGACCGGAGGTGATTTATGCACTGGATGTGCTCCCCGGAGGGCGCGGCAGCGCCTGGATCTTCCGCCGCCAGGAGGACAACCGGGAGATATACAACGATACCGAGCATTTCTCCAACAAGGGTTTCAGCGGCTTTGCCGAACTGATCGGCGAACACTGGTCGACGATTCCCGCAGAGACCGACGCGCCCGAACACACCTATTTCCGCACCCTGCTCAATCCGGTTTTTGCACCCGGCTCGATGGCCAAGATGGAAGGCACCGTGCGCGAGGCGGCGCTGCGCTGCCTCGACAGGATCCGCCACCAGCGCGAATGTGATTTCATGACCGAGTTCGCCTTCCCCTTTCCGGTCAGCGTGGTGCTCGACCTGATGGCCCTGCCCCAGGAGCGGATGGAGGAATTCCTCACCTGGGAGAGAATGCTGCTGCACTCCGGCAAACCCGAAGTCATGGCCGAAGGCACGCGCAAGGTCACCAGCTACCTGCGCCAAGTGATCGCGGAGCGCAAGCGGGACCCCGGCGACGACCTGATCAGCTTCGCCGTCAAGGCCGAGGTCAACGGCCGCAAAATGACCGACGACGAGCTACTCGGCTATGCCTTCAACTTCTATATCGGCGGCCTGGACACGGTATCCGCCAACCTCGGCAACTTTTTCCACCATCTCGCCACCAATCTGGACCACCAGCGCGAGCTCCGCGAGCACCCGGGGAAAATCCGCGAGGCCATCGAGGAGTTCCTCCGGGCTTTCTCGGCGGTGAGTACCACCCGCACCTGCGTCAAGGAAAAGACCATCCGCGGCGTCACCGTCAAGCCCGGCGACCGGGTCCAGATGAATACCACCCTGGCCAACCGGGACAGGCACACCTACGAAAACCCCCACCAGGTGATCCTCGACCGCAATCCGAACCACGTGACCTTCGCCACCGGTCCCCACCACTGTCTCGGCGTCCACCTGGCGCGACGCGAACTGCGGATCGCCATGGAGGAGGTCTTCAAGGCCATCCCGGAGTTCCGTCTCAAGCCCGGCGCCGTGGTGAGCTGCCAGACCGGCGGCATCATCCAGCCCCGCAACCTGCCCATCGTCTGGTGACGGAATCAGCCCGCTCCCGTGCCGGGCGCGGGCATCTGCTTTTCGAGGGCCAGCCATGATCGATCGGGATCTCATCGAAGCGTCGTTCGAGCACGCCGCCGAAACACTGGGAGACATCACACCCTTTGCCTACCAGCATTTTTTCGCCCGTTACCCGCAGGCCGAAGAACTGTTCCTGTGCAAAGGCGCGCAATTCAAGAACGATCTGCAAAACCAGATGGTACGGGATGCCATTTACGCCTTTCTCGAATACCTGGACACTCCGGACGAAGTGGATATCGTGTTCAAGTACACCATCCCCCAGCACCTGGACCTGAATATTCCGATGCTCTATTTCAACGGCTTGCTGGAAGCGGTGGCCGAGGTGGTGTGCGGAGCCACCCCGGAAGCCGGCAAGGCGGCAACCGAGGCCAGTTGGAAAGTGCTGTTGGAGAGTATCGAGGAGCTGGTGGCACACCATACACCCTAGCGTCTGCCGACGTTACAGCGTCATTCCGCCGTCGAGGGGAATCACCGCGCCGGTGATGAAACCGCCGGCGCGGGACGCCAGGTGAATCACCGCGCCAACGATATCGTCGTCCCGGCCCATACGGCGGCGCGGCACCAGCTGCATGATGGCCGGCATCTGCTCATCGGTAATGACCGTCAACCGCGATGGAAAGAACCCCGGAGCAATGGCATTGACGGTAATGTGCTCGGCGCCGAGGCGCTTGCCCAGGGAACCGGTCAGGTGGTGCAGCCCGGCCTTGGCGGCCTGGTAGGAATAGTTTTCCTTCGGCCCCACCCGGGTGCCGCCCATGGAACCGATATTGACCACCGCCGCCGGGCGCTCGTCGCTGGCGCCTGCCCGCAGCTGCGGCACCAATGCCTGGGTGAGAAAAAACACCGACTTGAGATTGAGGTCCACCACCTGGTCCCAACCCTCCTCGGTGAATGCGCCGAGCGGCGCCTCGTACATCGCCCCGGCGTTGTTGACGAGGATATGGAGCGCATCCTCCCGCTCCGCCAGAGCCACCGCAAGCGCGTTCACCCCGTCGACAGCGGACAGGTCCGCGACCAGCGGCAGGCAGGTACCGAAAGACGAGAGCTCTTCGGCGACAGCGCCGCAGCTGTCGGCACTGCGCCCGACGATATACGTTTTGGCGCCGTGCGCCACCAGCCCCTTGGCGATCATGTAGCCGATACCGCTGGTGCCGCCGGTGACCAGAGCCACGCGGCCTGCGACGGAAAAGAGATCACTCATGGCAAGCCTCCGCTTTATTCCTGGAGAAAGCGGACCGGCGGCACAGCGCCGGTCCGGGGTTGCAGGTCAGTGGCAGCCGAACATGCCGCCATCGACGATATGCTCGCCGCCGGTCATATAGGCTCCGGCGCGGGACGAGAGAAAGATACAGAGCCCGACGATGTCCTCCGCGGTACCATAGCGACCGAGGGGAACGCGGCTGAGGAACTCCTGGGAAACGTCCTCCTCCTGGCGGATATGGGCAGTCATCTTGGTAGGGAAATAACCGGGTACGATGGCATTGACGGTGATATTGTCCCCCGCCAGTTCCGCTGCCAGCACCCGCGACAGATGATGGATCGCCGCCTTGCTGGCCATGTAGGAATAGGCCGGCAGCGGCTCCACCATCTTGCCCGCGAGGGAACCGATATTGATGACTCGCGCCGGGTTGTCCCGGTCCGCTTCCCCGGACTTGCGCAGCAATGGCAGCAACTCGCGGATCAGGGTGAAGGGCCCCTGGACATTGACTTCCATGATCGGCGCCCAGGCCTTGTCGGGAAAGGATTCCAGCGGTGCGCCCCAGGTCCGCCCGGCGTTGTTGATCAGGATATCGAGACGCTGCTCCTTTTCCTTCAACGTGTCGGCCAGCGCCACCACGGCCTCGGCGGGCGACAGGTCTGCCGGGATGGCGAAGCACTCGCCGAACTGGCGCAGTTCCTCGGCGGCGGTCTCGCAGTCCGCAGGCTTGCGGGAGGTGATGTAGACCCGGGCGCCGGCGCGCACCAGGCCCTCGGCAATCATCCGCCCCATGCCGTTGGCACCGCCGGTAATCAGTGCCACCTTGCCGGTGATGTCAAACAGATTGTTGTTCATGTATCGTCTCCCCCTCAGATGATTATTGCAACCTTGCCCATGCCGTGGTCGTTCTGCAGGTACAGGAGGGCATCGACGGCCTGGTCAAGGGTGAACGTCTTGTCGATCACCGGCTTGAGGTTGCGCTCGGCGACAAAGGCCATCATATCGCGAAAATCCCCCGGCGTGCCCATGGCGGAACCGTAGATGGTGGCATGGCGAAAGAACAGCTCCGGCGCAAACACCTCGAACCTGGCCCCCCCGGTAGGACCGTAGATCACCACCCGCGCGCCCATGTTGAGAACCCTGCCGTACTGGTCAAAGGATACCGCCGGCGCGCCGTCGACCACCACATCGATCCGCCCGGCCAGTTCGCCGAGAAGCTGGCCCCAAGCCTGGTCCTTGTAGATCACCCCGCCCCGGGCGCCGAGCGCCACTGCCTGGTCGATTTTTTCCCGGGAACTGCTGGTGACGTAGACCTCGGCGCCCATCGCCACCGCGAAGCTCAGTGCCGCCAGGGCGACGCCGCCCCCGATGCCGGTGATCAGCACCTTGTCGCCCTGCTTGACGTCGGCTTTGACGGTCAGGCATCGCCAGGCGGTGAGGCCGGCGAGGGACACCGCTGCCGCCTCCTCGAAGCTGAAGCCCGCGGGCTTGGCCACCACGGTATCGGCGGGCACGCAGATATACTCGGCCAGGGTGCCGGGATAAGGCATGCCCAGGCAGCCGAAAGCCGGCGCCGGGTAGTCGGGGTGTTCGCCCCAGTTGGCGGCTGGGTAGACCACCACCTCCCGGCCGATCAGGGCGGCATCGACGCCCTCGCCCACGGCCTCGATGACTCCGGCGCCATCCGCGCCGAGGATCGCGGGCAGTTGCATGCCCGGGTAGTGGCCAGTACTCACCCAGAGTTCGCGGTGGTTGAGGGCCGCGCCCCTGAGCGCCACCCGCACTTCACCGACAGCGGGCAGCGGTGTCTCGATATCTGTGATGGCTGCGCTTTGGGGCCCTCCCGGAGTGCTGAGAACCAGTGCTTTCATTGTCGACCTCTGTTGTTGCTGATGCGTGGGGCGAATACGAAACAGCGGGGTTTGGCGACAAACCCCGCTGTTTCACTGCAAGCCAGCCAAGCGATCCGTCAGAAGGAACGGGGCATGCCCAGCATCTCGGCAATGGCGTTGCGGCACATTTCGTTGGTGATCGGCCCGATCCGCCACAGGCGGCTGTCGCGCCAATAGCGCTGCATATCGGTTTCCGCCGAATAACCCATGCCGCCGAGGATCTGGATACCGAGATCGGCAGCCTTGTTGGCGTATTCGGAGGCCTGCAACTTTAACATAGTCGACTCCATATGGCAGGGCTTGCCGTTGGTCACCAGCCAGGCGCAGTGGTTCATCATCAGTTCGATGGAGTAGCGCCACGAAGCGATGTCCGCCAGGTAGTGCTGGAGGATCTGGAACTCGCCGATGGTCTTGCCGAACGCCTTGCGCTGCTTCATGTACTCGATGGCGTCTTCCTGGATGCCGTCCATCACGCCGAGGCAGAACGACGCCACCATCATCCGCTCGTTGTTGAGCGTCGGCAGCAGGGTGTACCAGGCGTTGTTGGGTTCCGCCAGTACCTGCTCGTCGGTGACCAGCACATTGTCGAAGTGCACGGTGCAGGAGCCCATGGAGCGCATGCCGAGCTTGGGCAGCGGGGTGATGGTGATACCGGCCTGCTTGGCGGGCACCCAGAACAGGCTTACGCCCTGATGGCGCTTTTGCACAGTCTTGTCGGTTCTGGCCAGGACCAACAGATAGTCGGCGACATGGGCGGAGGAACTCCAGATCTTCTCGCCGTTGAGAATCCAGCCGCCGTCGCCCCGCACCGCCTCGGTGCGCAGGGCGCCGAGCACGTCGGTGCCGCCACCGGGTTCGGTGAAGGCGATCGCCGCGCGCAACTGGCCGGTGGCGATCTTCGGCAGAAATTCCCTTTTCTGGGCTTCGGTACCATAGATGCCGATGGACTTGGAGCCGGCGAAGGAGGTGATCCCCCAGATCCAGGCGAGGCCGGCGAGGGGGCGCGCCAATTCGCGGGCGAGGATCATCTGGGTGATCACATCGCCGCCCTGGCCGTCGTAGTCCTCGGAAATGCCAATGCCGTGGAAACCAGCGTCGGTGAACTTGTCCCACAGCGCAAACGGGTATTCGTGCTCCTTGGCCTCCAGCTCCCGCGCCCAGCTCTTGGGAATCTCCTTGTCGATCCATTTGCGGGTAAAGTCCTGGAACGCTACGTATTCTTCCGCTAACTGAAAGTCCATTGTTGTCTCCACTCATCGTCGGTTGATTGCCTGTCCTGGTGGTCAAGTCGCGCCCTTGCCACCAGGACAGTTTTCGATAAAGCCGGATTCTGTATGCCCGGAAGAACGCCAACACCTATCTTTTTATCGACCCATCCGGCATCGCCTGATAATAAGTGGACAAATCGCTGAGTCTGGCCGAGAGTCAATGTAACAGAGGCAGTGAATGGCACAGTCGATAAATGGCACAATCGATATACAGGTACCTCCGGAACGATTGGACATCAAACCCTGATTGTGTACAATTCTCTCTGTCGCATCCTGCTGGGGTCTTGTGCTCTGGTGTGGTCATCGGACTATCAATCATTACCCCGTTGCGGCAGCGGCGGGAAATTACAGACAAGCCTCGAGGTGTAAAGTGACCGAATCAGCCCGAATCAAAGTACATGTCAACAAGAACGCCTGCTGCGCCTATGGCCTGTGTGCGGAAATCTGCCCTGAAGTGTACAAACTCGACGCCAATGGCATCGCCTACGTCGAAGAGGAGCTGGTACCCGAAGGGCTCGAGGAACTGGCGCGCGAAGGTGCCGCGGCCTGCCCTCAGCTGGCCATCAGCGTAACCGAACTGACGGACTGAACACAGGTCGCCCTGTGTTGCTACCGCGACGCCCTGTCAACCGACAGGGCGTTTTCATTTGAGGCCTGGCCGACGCCCCGCCAGGCCCGCTTCCTGCCCGCATCCACATCTATCGGCCAATCTTCCGCAATCGCTCCACCTGGAGCCAGGCAAGCGCGCCAACGGCCGCCACAGCAATGGCATGGCTCATGAACAGAAACACGAAGCGCGTCGAAGTATCCCCCAACGCCCGGGCAATGCCGTCCAGCAGCAACGGCGTGGCGAACTGGCCAAACGACGCCGCCATGGCAACCATGCCCATGGCTCCCATGACGCGGCTGGCGCTTACCGTCGTGGTCGCGCAGAAAAACAGATACGGCATCAGGAAGCCGTTGCCGACACCGATCGCCAGCAGCGCGAACAGGGTCATCGCCAGCGAGCCGGCGGCGGCCAGCAGGTAGTAGCCGAGTGCGCCGAGCGCAAGGGTGGCGAATACAAAGTAGCGGCCGAGCAGGCCGCGGACGCGGACGCCGAGGAAGCCGGTGACAAAACTCGCCGCGGTGAGACAGGAGACGGCGATGCCGATCTCCCGCGAACTGCCGATGCGGTTTTCCGTCATGAACAGGGCGATGTTCACCGGCACTGCATAAATCGCCAGCAGTTGCAGGAACACCGCCAGTGCCCACCAGTAGACCTGGAGCGGCAGGCGGGTGGACACCGCCACGGTGCGGGCCGAAGCCTGTGTCTTCGGCAGATGCATCATCACCAGGGCCAACACCCCCAGGCCGACGGCGTAGACGCCAAAGCCGTAGCGCCAGCTGTAGAGGGTGAGGTAGCCCACCAGGACATTGGCACAGACACCGAAGAAGCTGGTGACCGACGATGACAGGCCCATCATCCGCAACCGTTCCCGCCCCTCGAAAAACTCCGCCACCAGCGCCGACGACATCGGCATCAGAATGCCAATGCCCACCCCCAGCAGCAGGCGCATCAAAAACAGCACATGAAAACTGCCGGCAAGACCGCCGCCCAGGCCGCCAAACACATAAAAGCACAGGCCGGCCACCAGCAATCGCCTGGAGCCGAGGCGCCGACTCAGCCACCCTGCCAACGGCGACACGAGCATCATGGTCAACGCCGGAGCAGTGAGCAGCGATTTGATCTGGGTCGGCGGGATATCGGGGAAGGCCGCGGCGATTTCCGCCATTGCCGGGGCAATGGCGGCACTGGCAAATACGGTCAGCAGTGAAACCGATAGAATCGTCACTCTCAGCATGGCGGGCTCTCTGAAAACACCGCGGGGCGATACCCCATTCCCTCACAGCGGCTTGCGCTGTGAAACTGCTTGTCAGATGCAGGGGCCTTGACCTGCTGCCAGGCCGCGGCATCGCGGGCCGGGCCAGTTACCGCCAGGGCTGGCGCCAACGACATGGGGTCGCTGCAACGAACCAGGGGGAGCCTTGTGGCTCCCCCTGTCGCAGGTCCGAAGGCCGTTGATCTCAGGCCAGTTCGAGATTGTCGGTAAAGCCGACTGGAACGTCGGGACCCCACAGATAGAAAGAGTCCTCCGGCCCGATATCGGACGCCTGCCACTCCAGGTCGGCGGGGATATAGTCCATGCCACCGGAATATTCGGTCCAACTGCCCCAGGGATCGCGGACATAGTGGAAGTAGTTGGAACCGAGTACGTGCCGGCCCACCCCCCAGCTGTAGTCATAGCCATTGAGCGCCATGTGGTTGGCGCCGATACCCACCTCGTTGATGGAGGTCACTTCCCAGCTGGTGTGGTGCAGGCCGGGACCGGCACCGCCGAGCAGGGCAATGGTGTGGTGATCACTGCCATGGGGAGCGTGCATGAAGGCGACGATATCCAGCGAGCGGTCGGACAGGCGCAGGCCGAGCACATCGCGATAGAAATCGATGCTGGCATCGAGAGGACCGGTGAACATCGCCAGATGGGACAGGCGGCGCGGATGCGTCCGCTTGCTCTCGCTGCGCAACGGTGCGGCGCGCTTCTCGGTGGAGGAACCACCTTCCGAAACGAAAGGCGCCAGTTCGTCATTGCTGCTGCGGGGCAGGATACGGATTTCCAGCGGCAGGCCAGCGGGATCCGCGAAACGGATCGCCTGGTCGTCACCGGTGAACGCCACACCCAGCTTGTCGAGATGCGCCTTGAAGCGCGGCAGGTCGTCAGCGAAGCAACCAAAACACAGCCCGGCAAGCTTTTTCGGCTCACCCTGGTTGATCACTCCCCAGCGCTGGGGATTCCCATGGCAATAAAGCCCGAGCGCTCCATCCTCTTCCTTCACGTCGAGGCCGAACAGGTCGAAATAGTGCCTGGCGACCGCGAGATCCGGCACGTTCATCACAAAATGATCCAGCGAATGCACCCCGAGTATGCCGGGGCGGCGGATATTCTGGCTATAGCTCATGACTGCTAGCTCCTCTTATCGGTTTTATGTTCGGGTTGCCCCGCTGCGGGACGCTTACTGCTCGTCCTCGATGCCATTGCGCAGCAGGCCGAGCCCCTCGATCTCGACTTCGCAGATGTCGCCGGGCTTCATGTACAGCGGCGGCTTGTGGAAATGGCCGACACCGGAGGGCGTACCCATGATGAACAGATCGCCCGCTTCCAGGGTGATGGCCTGGCTCATCAGCGAAATCACCGTGGCGACATCGAAAATCAGCTGGTCGGTATTGGAGCGCTGCACCACCTGACCGTTGAGGCGGGTTTCGATCTTCAGGCCGCTGGCGCCGACAGGCACTTCGTCGGGCGTCACCAGGGTGGGGCCGAAGGCGCCGGTAGCGTCGAAGGTCTTGCCCACCGTCCACTGGCTGGTGCGGATCTGGTAATCGCGGATCGAGCCGTCGTTGAATACCGAGTATCCGGCGACGTACTCGAGGGCATCGGCGACGGCGATATGGCGTCCGCCCTTGCCGAGCACCACCGCCAGCTCACCCTCGTAGTCGAGCTGGTGGGAGATGCGCGGGCGAACGATATTGGCATCGTGGCCGAGCAGGCTGCTGGCGAAACGGGTAAAAATGGTGGGGTAGTCCGGCAGTTCGAGGCCGGCTTCCTTGGCGTGGTCCTTGTAGTTGAGACCCAGGCAGAAAATCTTGGGCGGCTGGCTCAGCGGCGGCAGCACGTCGACCTGGTCGATGGCGACGGGCTTGCCCTTGGCGAGAGCCTCACCGGCCTTGGCGAGGGCCGCGGAGCCCTGGCGCACCAGCGCATCGAGGTTGCCGGGATAGCCGGCATCGGTCGCGGTCAGGCCGACAAAGCTGCCATCGTTGCCGGCAACCGCCAGCCCTTCTTTACCGTCTTGCTTGAATGATAGAAAGCGCATGAGTGGATCGTCCCCTTAAGTGGATCGCTGTGCGCCAGGGCCGCTTTGCCTCTGCCCTGGCGTTGATAATGGCGCCTGCCCGCGCACGACGGCGGCATGGCTACCCTGGTCAACCTGTGTGGCCCGGCGCCGCTCCACGATGGAAGCGGCGCTGGCCGACGAGAGGCTGATTATACACTTTCCGCCCTATTTGTGCATTTATAGCACTGAGGCGGCCCGAGCGGCATGATCTGGATCAGCCGTAGATCTTACCACCATCGACCGGCAGCAACGAACCGGTCAAAAACGCGCCCGCCCTCGAGCTCAGGTAGATAACCGCTCCGACGATGTCTTCTTCGGTGCCGAGACGCTTGCGGGGAATGCTGGCGAGGATGGCGCGGGCGATCTCCTCGGGCGGCTCGTAGCCAATATCGGAAGGGAAGACGCCCGGGGCGATGGCCACCACGTTGATGTGATCCGGCGCCAGATACTTGGCCAGGGCGCGGGTAAGATGGTGGACCCCGGCCTTGGAGGCACAGTAGGAGTAATACTCGATATTGGCGTTTTCGACCCCGCCGGCGGAACCGATATTGATGACCCGCGCCGGATCCTCATCGGTGCCGGAGGCCCGCAGCAGTGGTCGCAACTTCTGGATCATGAAGAACGGCGCCTTGAGGTTGATGTTCACCGGGCCATCCCAGCCCTCCTCGGTGACCTCGTCGAGGGCTTGCAGGGTCAGCAATCCGGCATTGTTGATCAGGATGTCGAGCTGTGATTCCTGCGCCTTGAGCTGCTCGACGATGGCGTCGATACCGGCCATGGTCGACAGGTCGCCGGGAATGAACACGCACTGTCCCTGCCGGGACAGCTCCGCCGCCGCCTCGGCGCCCTTGTCCCTGTTGCGACCGACGATATAGGTTTTGACCCCGGCCTGCACCAGACCGCGGGCAATCATCAGGCCAATGCCGTTGGTACCACCGGTAATCAGCGCCGTTTTCCCGGATACAGAAAAAAGTTTGTTCAGCACATCACTCATCGATTACACCCTTCTAGGTATTGTGAGCGCCACCAGGGCGCGAGGACACTCAGGAAAAAGCCGAATGCTGGATCCGGGAAGCGGCCAGGTGCGGGAGGCTTCGGCGGATTTCAAGGCCGCACAGTTTATACACAGTCGATCGGACGACGCAACCGAACCACCACCGGGAGGACCGCCCGCCGCTACCCGTCCGCGCCGCACACACACAGCACATTGTGTGGCACACTTGCACTTCGTGCCCGGCCGGCAACGGGCCGGCGACCACCCACTGACGACCGCCACTATATATTGCAGACCGCCATGACCGCCGTAGAACGCCACGACATCCAATCCTGCGCCGTGCTCACCCTCAATCGCCCGGCGGTCCGCAACGCCATGAACGACGAGGTGGTCAGCGCTCTCGAACAGCATCTCGACGCCATCGCCGCCAGTGAACTCAGGGCCGTCATCATTACCGGCAGCGGCAAGGGGTTTTGCGCCGGTACCGACTTGAAGGAAATGATGGCGCTCGGCTACGAGGGCTACCAGCAACGCATTGGCCGCATGCACCGCCTGCTCGGGCGCCTGCGCGAATTCCCCTGCATCTCCATTGCCGCCGTCCACGGCCCCGCCCTCGGCGGTGGCACCGAACTGGCCGGCGCCTGCACTTTCCGGGTAGCCAGCCCCGACGCGCTGTTCGGCCTGCCTGAAATTCTCCTCGGGGTGATGCCTTGCTACGGCGGCACTCAGAATGTCACCCGGCTGATAGGCGAAAGCAGGGCCCTCGACCTGATGCTCACCGGCCGCACCATCGACGCCGATGAGGCTCTGTCCATGGGCCTGATCAACCGTATCAGTGGCGAGCACCAAAGCGCCCTCGACGCTGCACTGGCGCTGGCCGGCCAGGTCTCCGGCTTCAGCGCCGTCGCCCAGCGGGCGATCCGCACCGCGACACTGGCTGCCGGCGCGGGAGATATCGCCGCCGGTCTTGCCATCGAACGGCAGCAGGCGGCGATCGCCTTCGCCAGCGAGGATGCCAGGGAAGGAGTCGGCGCCTTCCTGGCAAAGCGCGAGCCCCGCTTCCGCGACCGCTAGCACCGTTTTCGCACCAACATGCAACCGACGACATTGACCAATAGCCTGTTTTGCCAATAACAAGAGAGCCTCTATGAAACGATCCGATATCCTCCGTATTCTCCTGGTCTGCGCCATCCTGGCGCCGCTGGTGGTGATCCAGACCGGCCCCGGGGCCGCTCCGGCATGGATGAACCAGCGACTCGCCGGCGTGCCGCTCACGGTAGTGGCCACCGCGTTGTGGTTTCTCGTGATGATGTCATTGACCGCACTGTTCGCCCGCCAGCAAACGGTTGCTGACAGGATCAGCGCCGCCAGGATCGCCGCCGACGGCGCCCTCGCCGACAAAAAGACCGGGGGCCAATCCTGATGTCCGCCTCTATCGGTTACTTTTTCGTCACCATCGCCATCACCCTGGCGATCACCTTCTGGGCAGCGCGGCGCAACACCGGGCGGGCATCCTTCTATGCCGCGGAGGGCCGCATCAGCGGTACCCAGAACGGCTTCGCCATTGCCGGTGACTATATGTCGGCAGGGACCATCCTCGGTATCGTCGGTCTCTACACCATGGTCGGCGTCGACGTTTCCCTGTACTTTATCGCCCCCCTGGGCGGCCTCTGTCTCGGCCTCGCCATCCTGGTGGGGCCGTTGCGCCGGATGGGCAAGTACACCCTCGGCGACGTGGTGCAGAGCCGGTTGCGGAATCCGCGCACCCGGGTGGTGCTCGGCGCCTGCACCATCACCATCTCGCTGATCAACCTGGTGGCCCAGATGGTTGGCGCCGGCGGTCTGATCTCCATCGTCTTCGGTCTCGAATTCAACCTGGCGGTGATCACCGTCGGCGCCCTGATGACCCTGTACGTGGCCTTCGGCGGCATGCTCGCCGCGACCTGGGTGCAGATCATCAAGGCGGCGGTGCTGGTCGGCGCGGTGGTGCTGCTGGCCCTGCTCTGCATCATCAAGGCCGGCAGCCTCGGCGAGCTCTACACCCTCGGCGATCGACCCCAGAGTTCGGGCCGCTCACTGTACGAATTCGGCGCCCTCAATCACGGACTGTTCTCGTCGATCTCCCTGGCGGTGGCCTCGGTGGCCGGCATGATGAGCATGCCGCACCTGCTGA
This sequence comes from Porticoccaceae bacterium, assembly GCA_041655035.1. Lineage (GTDB taxonomy): Bacteria > Pseudomonadota > Gammaproteobacteria > Pseudomonadales > Porticoccaceae > NAT127. The sequence continues at coordinate 14,553 of JBAZCN010000016.1, forward strand.
TCCGCTTCTTTACCGTGCCGGACGAAACCCAGGCCAAGCGCTCGCTGCTGGTGGGCACGCTGCTGATCGGCGGCACCATGGGCCTGGTGTTCCTGGTGGTCAGCCCGGCGAGCCTCGCCTGGGTGACCGGCAACCCCGCCTACCAGGACGCCAGCGGCGCGGTGAGTGGCGGCTCCAACATGATCACCCTGCACCTGGCCCGGGAGCTGGGTGGCGATGTCTTCTTCGGGGTGATGAGCGCGGTCGCCTTCTCCACCATCCTCGCGGTGGTGGCCGGCCTGACGGTGGCCATCTCCTCCGCCACCTCCCACGACGTCTTCGCCGCCCTGCGCAACGCCGACAGCCCGATGTCGGAACGCCTCGAAGTCGGTATCTTCCGCCTCGCCGCCCTGGTGACCTCCGCCGCCGCGGTGGGCCTGGCGATTGTCTTCCAGCACGAGAACCTCACCTTCCTGATCGTGATGGGCCTCAACGTCGCCGCCAGCACCACTTTTCCGCTGTTGATGCTGGCCATCTACTGGCGCGGGCTGACCGCCGCCGGGGCAGTGGCGGCCGGTGTGGTGGGCCTGGTCAGCAGCGTCGGCCTGATCGTGCTGAGCCCGGCGTTCTGGGTCAAGGTGCTGGGCTACCCCGAAGCCGTGTTCCCCTCCGACTACCCGGCGCTGCTGTGCATGCCCCTGGCCTTCGCTGCCGCGTGGCTGGTCTCGCGCCTCGGCGCCCGCTCCGGACAGGTCGCCGAGAGCTATTGATCCATCGCCCCCGCGACCATCTCAGGTCGCGGGGGTCGCTTGCCTCCTCCTGTGTTCAGCCCACCACGACCCGCGCCGAGGCGACATTGGTTATCCGCCGCGCGGTGGCGTCGACGTCGCCTTCCCGCTGCGAGGTCACCCTGGCTGTCACGAAATAGGTGCCGGGCTTGTCGTAGCGGTGGCGGGTCGTCAGCTCTACCCGGGACGCCGTGCCGTCCACCGCACCGTGCTCGGGGAATGTTCCCTGGCCATCGAAATCCCACTCCACGTCGATGATGGTGCCGGCTCCCGGCGGCACCTCGCCAACCACCGTCAAATCGACCGTATCACCGGCGTTGATCTCGGCGCGGGCGCCGCCGTTGGCGGCCACCGCCACCACTGGCTGGATACCCAGGCGCTCCGCCGCCGACGGCGGCAGGAACACCCGGCCATCGGCAAACTCGAAGTGGGTCGGTGCCGGCGCGACGCCCTTTTCGACCCAGTCGCACAGGTCCACCAGACTCTGCTCGATATAGGGCATGTAGTCCACCAGCCAGGTGACCGTCGCCCGGTTCGGCGCCGACGGCAGGAATCGCGGCGGTACGTGCTCGGCATTCTCGACCCAGCGCAAGCAGAAGTTGTTCGCCAGTCCGTCCGGGCCCTGGGCCTGTCCCACCGCGCGCTGATAGGTCATGCCCTGTGGCGGCCACAGCGAAGCGTCGTGGGTGTGGTGAACCCACATCAGCTTGCCTTGGTATTGCCCGGAATAAGCCACACCCATCAGTGAGGATTGCAGCGGCAGGGGATGCTGGGAGAAGATCGGCACCCCGTCGAGACGCAGAAAATCACTGGTCGGGTCGTCGGACAGGTGGTGGCGATAGGCATAGCAGAAGGCGAGGAACGCGCGGTTGTCGATATGGACTTCATCGCCCACCTCGACACCGGTAAAGCGCTGCAGGTTGGCCTCGCCGTGGCCGTCGCAGAACAACACGTCGTGGCCGAAGTTCATGCAATACAGCTGGCGTCCCGCCGCCGCGCCGCTGAGGATCTTGACCCCGGCGCCCAGCCGGTAGCCCTTGTCCAGCCCCTTGACCTCGATGGCGATGGGGAAACCGCCGTGCTTGGCGGCCATGATCGACGCCATGGGCCTTGCCCGGTCGTATTCCTTGCCGGCGTATTCGGGGCTGGTCAGCAATTCTCCGGCGGTGACCACTTTCGACACCTTGAGCTTGGTGTCGATCAGGTCGCCGGTCACGTGTTCCGGAAAATCGTGACCGACATAGCCGGGCTTGGTCCAGAAATTTTCGAAGTAGTCGGCATCGTCCCGCTGCAGCATGTCGGCAATCGATGTCCACAGCCAGATCTGTCCCATGGGCACGGCAATCATGAATTCATCACCGCGCGGATAGCCGAGCCGGTACAGGTTGCCCAGTTCCTCCCGCTGGTGGCTGTCGAGACCGAGAAACGGATTGCCGCTGCCGCCGGGCTGCATGGCGTCGATCACTTGGGCTATCTTGTCCCCCAGCAGCCGCTGGACATTAAACATGCAGCCGAAATGCACCGGTTGCTCGCTGCGGATGCGCTCGGTGGTGCCATGGTCGGCAATGATGCCGCCGCCCATGAATGGCAGCGCCCCCTGGTAGACGCCCGGGCCGTATTCCAGGCACAGCGGGGAGCGACGACCGCCGCCGCTGCCGCCCCACACGTAGGAATACTCCGGGGCGCTGCCGTAGACCTGTGCCGCGACATGCTTCGACAGACGCGCTGTCTCGACACTGGCGCGATGACCGTAGATGGTGGGGTCCTCACCCGCCTTGACGTCGATGTCGTCACCGATATGGCCGGAATTGGACTCCACCATATAGCCACCGAGGCGGACGATCATCGGCAGCCCCCCCACCATCTGGCCCATCAGCCCGTCGAAGGCGTCTTCATGGCCCGCATGCGCCCCTTCGATCGGCTGGAACATGCGCGACCGATAATCCTCCACCGGCGGAAAATAAAACGTGAACCGGGTGTCGCAATCGGCGAAGCCGCCGTGGACATTGCGATGCGGATAGGGCGTTTCCCGCCATTCGTCCCTGTCGATATATGGTTTGCCGAAAAAGCCATCGACCACCTGGTAGGAATCCACCTCGATGGACTTGCCACTGCTGGGGGGTGCCGCGTTCATTACAGTACCTCGCACAATATCATTGTCGATCACCCCTGGCCGAACGGCGCCGGGGAACGGATTGCAGCCAGCGCCGGCACCATGGCCGCGCCTTGCTCCCGCAACCTTAGCGGCAAAAAAATAATTTTACAATAATGTATATTTACTTTTGCATTTGGCGATATCATCCCATTGTTGCCAGCACCGCTTCGCCATCGCGACGTAGCGCGACAGTTGCTACCCCAGGATACCCGGCGGAGAAAGCCGAAAAACATTAGCAAAAACATGGATATCTTCCAGTGACCGATTCATGGAGGATATAATGGCCGCCAATCACCGGCCTTCACCCGGCCTCTGAGCGGTCAACTGTCACACCGGACGTATAGCCATAGAGCCACTCAATCGGAGTCAACCACCCTTGAAGACCCCCAAGACCGGTACGAGCAGTGCGCCAACCCGTACCAGAGCCCGCCCCCTTCGCGGCAAGGGCCGGCCGACACAGGAAGACAGTGAAGAAACCCTGCGCACCCTCTATCACGTCGCCTATTCACATTTCATGGTCAACGGTCTCGATGGCGCCAACATGCAGGCCATCGCTCGCGAAGCGGGGGTGTCCCGGCAGACCATCCACAACCGCTTCGGCAACAAGGAACAGTTCTTCTGGACCGTGCTGGAGTATGGCGAGAAGCTGTTCGCCGACCGCTTCAGCCTGACCTCCCTTCCCGATTCCCGCGACCCCTGGGTCATCTTCAACCACCTCGGCAACCTGATCTACAACATCCTGCTGGACCCCAGAGGCATAGGTCTGTTTCGGGTCATGAACATTACCCTGTATCGCCACCCCGAGATTGCCGCTTTCCACACCCAGTCCCTGGAGAGCGCCTACCGGATGATTTCGGAATACCTCACCCTCTGCGCCAAGGCACAGGACATCAAGGTGGACGCCAGCCGCGAAGCCGCCCAGGACTTTATCGCCCTGATCCACGGCGTGGCGCAGCCGGTCATCCAGGGTCGCAGTGAGCGGCCCGATGCAAAAGCCCAAAAAAAGGCCATACAGGGTGTCGTCATACGGTTTATCCGCGGCGTCGGCTTCCCGGACGCCCCCGCCAAATGACGGCAATCACAGCGAGCGCGCCGAAAGCCGACCCGCGCCCCTCCCCCAGCAACCCAACCTGTCCCTCACCATGACTTACCTGCTCGAAGTCGACCATCTGCGCAAACACTACGGCTCCCTGAAAGCGGTCGACGACGTCAGTTTCGCCATTCGCCCCGGTATCTGTTTTGGCCTGCTGGGCCCCAATGGCGCCGGCAAGACCACCACCATCGAGATCATAGAAGGCATCACCGCCCCCACCAGCGGCGAAATCCGCTACCGGGGCAAGCCCCGGGACAAATCCTTCGCCGAGCGCTGTGGCATCCAGTTTCAGGCCACCGCGCTCCAGGACTTTCTCACCGTGCGCGAGGTGCTGACGCTGTTTGCCAACTTCTACCAGCACCCCCTGGCGATCGATGAGCTCATCGACTGGTGCGAACTGGGAGAATTCAGCGACCGCGAAGCCAACAAGCTGTCCGGCGGCCAGAAGCAGCGGCTGCTGCTCGCCCTCGCCCTGATCAACGACCCCGAGATCGTCTTTCTCGACGAGCCCACTACCGGCCTCGACCCCCAATCGCGCCGCCACTTCTGGGACCTGATCAGCGCCATCAAGGCCCGCGGCAAAACCATCGTGCTCACCACGCACTACATGGATGAGGCCGAACTGCTGTGCGACGAACTGGTGATCATGGACCACGGCCGCATCATCGACCAGGGCTCGCCCCGCCAGTTGCTCGATAAGCACCTGCCGCACAAGCGGGTCTGTATCGCCCACCCCGGCAATGGTTTTGACGCCTCGCTTCTCGTCGGAGAAGTGGTGGCCGGAGAGGACGAACTGGAGATCATCACCATCTCGGTGGAGCAGACACTTCAGGAGTTGATGGCCCAGCGTGCCGACCTGTCCACCCTGCGCGTGCGCAATCCCACCCTCGAGGACCTGTTCATCAAACTCACCGGCCATCTGCTGCGGGACTGATCCGCCAAGCCAATTCCCTATAGGTTCCCCATGAAACAGTTCCTCGCCATTCTCGTCGCCCGCAACAAGGAATACTACCGCGACAAGGGCTCCGTGGCCTGGGCGTTCCTGTTCCCGCTGCTGGTGATCGTCGCCTGCGCCCTGGCTTTCTCCAATCCCGACACCTCGGTCTTCCGGGTCGGTCTTCACGGTGATTTCAGCACCGGCCCCGCCAGCGCCCTGCTCGATCAGCCATATATCAAGACGGTTAGCTTCGATCGCCTCGACAAGGCCCTGGAACGCACCCAGCACCACCAGCTCGATCTGCTGTTGAGCAGCGACGGCGGCAACCGCTACTGGATCAATACCGAATCGAGCGCCAGTGCCGCAGTGGAGCAGTTGCTGCTCGGCACCACCGCCGACTTCGTCCGCCAGGAAATCAGCGGGCGCAAAATCCGCTATGTCGACTGGGTGATCCCGGGAGTACTCGGCATGAACCTGATGTTCGGCGCGCTGTTCGGCGTCGGTTACGTCATCGTTCGCTATCGCCACAACGGGGTGCTGAAGCGGCTCCAGGCCACGCCCGTGACGGCCCTGCAGTTTCTCAGTGCCCAGATGGTGTCGCGGCTGCTGATCGTGGTCGCGGTCAACGGACTGATCTTCGCCGGCTGCGCCCTGTTTCTCGACCTGATCGTGCTCGGCAACTATATCAATCTACTGCTGATCACCCTCGCCGGCGCCCTGGCGATGATCGCCCTGGGGCTGTTGATCGCCTCGCGGACCGCCAACGAGGAACTGGCGGGCGGCCTGCTCAACGTCACCACCTGGCCGATGCTGTTCATGTCGGAAGTGTGGTTCTCTCTCGACGACGCCCCGGCCTGGATGCAATCATTGTCGAACCTGATGCCCCTGACCCATATCGTCAAGGCCTTCCGCGCGGTGATGATCGAGGGCGCGAGCCTGGTGGACGTCAGCCACCACCTGCTGTGGCTGGCGCTGATGACCGCTACGTCTCTCGGCCTCGCGGCATTGCTGTTTCGCTGGCACAAGAAGTGATTTCCCGGCGGTGCGCGGCAGAGAAACGCTCGCCAGGCCCATGGCGCCCGACATTGAGATTGCGGACCAACAATGTGTGAATTACTCGGCATGACGGCCAATGTGCCCACGGATATCTGCTTCAGCTTCACCGGCTTCCTGTACCGTGGCGGCGACACAGGACCGCACCGCGACGGCTGGGGTATCGCCTTCTACGAGCAGGGCGGCTACCGGGATTTTCGCGACCCGCACCCCTCGGCCAGTTCCGCCGTCGCGCGGCTGATCCAGGAGTACCCGATCAAATCCAATATCGTCATCAGCCACATCCGCCAGGCCAATGTCGGTGAAATCCGCCTGGCCAACACCCACCCCTTCACCCGCGAAATGTGGGGCAAGCCCTGGTGCTATGCACACAACGGCCAGCTGTCCGGCTGGCAAGATCTGCCCCTGTCCACTTATGCGCCTATCGGCGACACCGACAGCGAGCACGCCTTCTGCTGGCTGTTGGGGCAACTGCGCGAGGCCTTCCCGACCCTGCCGCAACATCGCGCGCCGCTCTGGCAAAAGCTGCACCAGTGTTGCGAACAGCTGCGGGCGCTCGGCGTCTTCAACCTGCTGCTGTCCGACGGCGACTACCTCTATACCTATTGCAGTACCAAGCTCACCCATGTCACCCGCCGCGCGCCCTTCGGCAACGCCCAGTTGACCGACACCGAACTGACCGTCGACTTCACCGAGCACACCAGCCCCGACGACATCGTCTCGGTGATCGCCACCGAGCCCCTGACCGGCAATGAGCACTGGACGGCAATGCGGCCTGGGGAGCTGCTGGTCTGGCAGCAGGGCGAAATCCGCCAGCGCCTCGTCCCCTGACGGCGGTCGGCTGGACGACTGTCGAAGTTTGCGCAACCCTGTGCGCCTCCTCCGGCGGCGCCCGATGTTCCACAGGGTGCGCCTAGGAACGAAGCGCGCCGCCGGAATCTCAGATATAAACGGTTTCTTATTTATCATCCCGTAGCGAAACGTCGACATATCCTCGTCGCCACTGACAGCGTGGCTGGCTGATTTGCATTGGGGCAGCGCTCTCCTATACTCATTTGGCCAGCTGGTTCCAACCCGCACAGAGGAGCAAACGATCATGCCACTGTATGTGATGCTGTCCAAACTGACTCCGGAAGGCGCCAAGACACTGCACAGCGACCCTTTGCGCACCGGCGAGGTCAACACCGAAATCAGTAAATCCGGCTGCAAGGTGCTCGAACAGTTCGCGACCCTTGGCGAATATGATTTTGTCTCCATCGTCCAGGCGCCGGACAACAAGGCCGTAGTCCGGTTGTCGGTGGAGATGGCCGCGCGGGGCACGGTGCAGATCACCACGTTGCCGGCCATCACCATCGGCGACATGGTGGAAGGACTGAGCGATGGCGGCGACCCGGCGTAAGGATCGCGGAGAAAGTACAGGGCGGCAACTCCCCCCGAATATAAAAGGTGAACTCGGCAGCGCGCCGACGAGCACAGGGTAACCCTGCTTGCAGTGCCACCGCGCCGGCCCAGCTCCACCGGCTGCCGGGTCGGGCGCGACCCGGCAGCCATCGGAATGGTCAGGCGTCGGCAGCCGGTTCGAGCAGCTGTCGTCGCAGCCGGGCGATCTCTTCTGCGCTCAACCCCAGCACCGAGGTCAGGTAATTATCGACACTGCCGTGATCGGCGCGGATGCCATCGAGCGCCGCCTGCAGGTAGGACGGCGATGCCGCGATCAGCGCCCGGGGAACCTCGCCGCCGAAGCGGCCATCCAGGGACTCCTGGAGCGTCTTGCCGGTGAAGTAGCGCTCGCTGAGCTGGAAATCCACCAATACCGTCTGCTCCGGCACACCGAGGGCCAGCAGCAACAGGGCCGAGGCCACCCCGGTGCGATCCTTGCCCGCCGTGCAATGAAACAACACGGCCTGGTCATCCCCGGTGGCGAGCACATCGCGGAACAGGGTGCCGAACTGGCTGGCGTAACGGGTCGGCAACTGGCGGAAAAAATCCGTGAATACAACCTCCCATTCGATCGCATCGACACTGCCATCCTCACCGGCCAGTTGTTGCAGAGTGTCTGAATCGAACACATCGGGGCCGTGACAACCGGCGTCAGACCGCGCACCGGCTATGTCCGGTGTTGGCCGCCGATCCCGTTCCATTCCGGTGCGCAGATCGCAGATCGTGGCGATCCGCAATGCCGCAAGCCGCTGCCTGTCGCTGGTGCTGGCGCCGGCCAGTTCGTTGGCGCGGAACAGTTTGCCCCAGCGCACCTGGCGGCCATCCTCCGTGCGGTAACCGCCGAGATCCCGCAGGTTTTCGATATTGTCGAAGGCGAGGCGGCGCTGGCCGATGACCTGTTCGCTGCCATCCTCGAAAGTAACGCGGAAATAGCCGGCATCGGCACCCTCCGGCAGCCGTATCAACAGCCCCGCGGCGGAGGAGCTGAACGCTTCGACCGGCCGCTGCTGGTCGTCGGGCATGGCGCCGTAGGATACGCCGGTGATCCGCTGGGGCTCGGGCAAAGTCAGCACACCGTCCACGGTGTCGGCGGCCCACACCACTGCCGCCGGCTCACTCCGGCCCAGAGCAGGCGTTGTCAGGGTCACGGCCAGCACCAGGCCGGGGATCATTTTATTCATGAGAACTCCTTCAAGGCGGCCAGTCAGCCTGCCGGCTGCTGGCCCGCGTCGCGATCGATAACTGTTGAGATCAATAGGTGTAGGTAATGTCGAGCCCGTAGGTCCGGGGGGTGTTGTAGCTCACCGACGCGGCATCGACCAACGGTGCATTGCGCAGGTTGACCATGTGGTAAGAGAAATATTCCTCGTCGGTCAGATTCTTGCCCCACAGTGATATCCGCAGGTTGCTCCGCGTCGAACCAACTGGTATGTCGCTCAATGTCAGGCGCGCGTCCCACAGCGTGTAGCCGTCGGTGTTTGCCTCTGGAGAGTTGGGGCTGAAACGGTACGCATCGGAATATTTCATACCCAGATATGCCCGCACCGTGCCGAATGCCGTGGGCTCGAATTCATACTCCGCCGACACCGCGCCACTGTGACGGGGCGCCAGTACCGGACCCAGCTTTACCATCCGATCAATGAAGTAGTTGTATTGCAGCGGCGAATCGACATCGAGGTAACCATAACTCAGATTCAGGGTCAGCCCCGCCACCGGCACGATAGTGGCGTCAGCCTCCAATCCCGTGTAAGTGACGGTGTTGCCCGCATTGATAGTCTCGCCGTTGGACGGACTGGACGCCGTGGGTGCGGTGAAATCCACCTGCTGGTCGTTCCACTCGGTACGGAACAGCGAGGTGTTCAGGCGCACCCGCCGATCCCACAGTTCCGACTTGAAACCCAGCTCCCAGCTCTCGACCTCGTCCGCATCAAAGGGCCTGAAGCTCTCCGAGCGGGTGTTGATGCCGCCACCCCGGTAGGCGGTACTCCAACGCAGATAGGTGTTGACCTGTTCATTCCAGTCATAGGCGAGGGTCACCGCCGGATCGAAACGGTTTTCATCGTATTTATAGGGCAGGTGGGCCGGCGTACCATTGATATACAGCCTGGTCCCGTCTTTCTTGTCCTGGGTGTAACGGGCTCCCACAGTGACGCTGAACCTGTTCTCAAGGATATCCGGCGTCCACTTGGCCTGGCCGAACAGCGCCCGGCTTTCGGCGGTCATTTCCGTGGCCCGCCCCGGCGCCGGGCGAGTGTAGCGTGGCGCTGGCAGCACGATGGGACCATCGGGCGTCAACATGTTGCCGAAGGGATCCGACTGGGCATCTTCGGCCGTTTCCTTGTAATAGAAAGCTCCCAGGACAAATTCCACACGGTCCATCGAGCCGAGCCATTGCAGTTCGTGGCTGACCTGGTCCTGCTCGACATCGGACAGGCTGATACGGCCAAACAGATTGCCGGTGGCCGGGCCCGGCCGATAGAAGCCTCCCGCATAGCTGTTGAACATGGTTTGCTCCAGCTCGCGGTAGGCGCTGATGGCGCGCAAGGTATGGTTGTCCGAAATATCCCAGGTCAGATTGAGCGTGTGGCCCTCGACCTTGGAAACACTGGGTTCATTGAGCGCCCCCGTGCGCCCACGGCTGACCCGGTGCGGCTCCAGTTGCTGAAAGCCACCTTCGGGGAATGGCGGCGCCCCCGCAAACAAGCGATCGAGATGCATATAAGGGGCGACCTCCTCGTTGCGGGATTTGTCGTAGGCGTAGGCCACGGTGACGTTGTCCGCCGCCTGCCACAGCAGGGACAGGCGCCCGCCGCTTTTGTCGAACGCACTCCAGTCGTCCTGCCCCCGGGCCGGGTTTTTGACCCAGCCGTCCCGGTTCGAGGTCATATAGTCGATCTTGGCGCTGATTCCGGCGAACTCCGGCAGGTCGAGCCGGGTGACGCTGTTGAAGAAGCCCATGTTGCCGACGCCCAAGGTCTGGGCAAAACCGAACTCACCGCTGGGTTTTTTCGATACCAGACTGATGGCGCCGCCCAGGGCATTGCGCCCGAACAAGGTCCCCTGTGGCCCCCTGAGCACTTCGATGCGCTCCAGGTCCAGCTGATCTATCCCCAGCCCCTGGGCGCGGCCCAGGTACACGCCGTCGAGGTAGATGCCGGTGGGGGATTCCCTGGCGATCTGTCCTGGATCCTGGGCTGAAATGCCCCGGATAGTCACCAGATGTGATGCGCTACTGCCACCAAAAGGCGCAATGCGCAGGTTGGGCACCGCGCCCTCGCCGAGATCGGTGATGCTGCGGATACCTTGGTTTTCCAGCATTTCCGGCCCCAGGGCCACGATCGAGATGGGCGCGTCCTGGAGCGACTCCTCGCGTTTCTGCGCGGTGACCACGATTTCCTCGATGGTTGCCGTTCTGCCGCCGGGTTGCGCATGGGACGGTATTCCCCACGCCAGCAAACTGCCGGCGGCGATCGCCAGCATCAGTGGCCTGGGGGTCGAGCTCAGGGTGCCGTTCAGTCGTTGTCGGTTCATGGCGTTCTCTCTTTCATTTTATTTTTAGGCAGTTGCATCATCCCCGGCCGCAGCCCGGGACACCGTGTCTCGCCGATTGGCAATCTGCGAACCACTGCCCGGCAGGTAACCGGCCAGGCTGAAAAGCAGCCTACTACTACAAAGTAGCAGATGTCTACTATTTTGTAGCAGGAAAAAATAGTTGTAGCAGATCTGCTATCAATGTGGACAGGGTCAAAACATGTGCAGTAGTATTGTCGGCAATCGGCGGCAAGCCGGATAATTTGGTGTCACGATCCATGCCTCCCGAACTCTCCAAGGCCGAGTACAACGTTCTCCACCAGCTCTGGCGGCAAAGCCCGATGTCCGTGCGCGAGCTCCACGACGCACTGGACAACCAGTGGGCGTACACGACCACCAAGACGGTGATGGACAGGATGGTGGCCAAGGAACTGCTGGCCCGCGAACAGGTGCACGGCGTCAATGTCTACCGGCCGCTGATCCGCCGCAGCCAGGGGGTTATGCAGTGGATCAAGTTCCTGGCCGACAAGGTTCTCGAACTGGACCGCAGCGAAGTGCTCAACATGTTTGCCAAGAAGGATCTATATACCAAGGAAGAAATGGCGGAAATGCGCAAGTTGCTCGAGCAGGACAACGACGGCGACTAACTTCTCCCGCGCCTCGGCGACCGGGCGGATAAGGATCGAACGACGACAAAATAACGTAATAACGCTATGTTCAACGCCACGGTAGAGAACTACAGCTTTCTGATACTGGCCACCGGCAAGAGCCTGCTGGCATTGTCGGGCCTGGCGTTTGTGATCGTGGCGGCGCTCACCTGGTTCCTGCGCCGGCATCCGCCGCGCACCCTGTTGTCGATCTGGCTCATCTATTGGGGATGGCTGCTGACGGTGCTGTTTCTGCCCTCCCTGCACGGCCCGCTCCACAACCACTTCCACCCCGCCGCGGGACCGGTGCTGCCGTCGACGTGGTTCAACCCCTGCACCCTGCAACCTCTGGACCGTCTCAGCGGTCCCATCCACCAGGCCTTGCCACTCCACGTCAATACCCTGTTGCTGGGACTCTGGTTGATGATCGCCATCTGGAAAGGCATCGCCGTCATCCGCCGTCGCCGCCACTTTCTCGGCATCGCCCGGCGCGCCCGAACCCTGACCGATCCCGCATGCCTGGCCATGGCCGAGCACTGGCTGCACGCCTACAGGCTGCGCCGCCGGATACGCCTGTGCCATTCGGCGGAACATGACGTGGCCTTTACCCTCGGCGTGCGCCGGCCGATGGTCTTTATCCCCGACCTGCTGCTCGAGAAGCTCGACAGGCAGGATGTCAGCGTGGTGATAGGCCATGAACTGGGGCATGTCAAACGGCTGGACGACCTCTACCTGCAATTCCAGTTGCTGGTGCGGGTGCTGTTGTTCTTCAATCCATTGCTGTGGTTGAGCGGACGCCGCATAGACAACCTGCGAGAGAGCAGTTGTGACACCACCACCATCGAGTCCGGCGGCCTGCACGCCAGGGATTATGCCCGCACGCTGCTCAACGTATCGGCGCTCTACAACAGCAAGGGGCCGGACAGCGACGTCACCGCCAATCTCGGCTCAATCGCTCTCAAGGAACGGCTGCAGCGGCTGCTGGCGCCCTCCACCCGCAAATTTTCGGTGATGCCGGCGCTGCTGACCGGGGCGGTCCTGACGGTGATCAGCGTCGTCACCCTCGGGTTCTCCGACACCAACCGGGTGGTGGGCCGGCAGGAATCGGCGGCGCTGCTTTCCAGGCTCGATTTTCATCCACCCGTCACCGGCGGCGGCATGACCCGCGGGCTGTCGGACAAGTTGCAGATAGGGTGCAGCCCGCACATCGCAGAGGACTATCACTCCGGCGTCGATTTTTCCTGGCCGGCGAGGAGCGACCACCAGGTGCACGCCATCGCCGACGGCACCGTGGCCCTGGTTCTTCCTGTGCGGATACGGGGCGACAGCATGATCCTGATCAACCACGACCACAAAATCTCGTCGATCTACGTCTATGCCAACGAAGTGACCGTCAGCAAAGGCGACAAGGTGCGCGCCGGACAGGTCATTGCCCGCTTCCGGGAAGACAACCCGTCACCGCGCCTGCATTTCGAGCTGCGCCACGCCAGCCGGGTACTGGACCCCGAACCTCTCTTTGGTGGCGATGCCGCCAGTCACTGACCTGTATTTGGCGCCGCTCCGACGCCAGCGTCGAGATGCCTACGTCTCTTTGCCCAGGACCATGCCCACCGGCCCCGGATGGCGAGGGTGCGCGGATTGCCGCTGCCGCTGTCTCAGAGCCTGTTCAAAGGCTTTCCGGCCGGCGATACCCTGCATAGGGTGTGGGCACGAAGCGCACCGGGATCGATGCCAGCCTCTGCTGTGTTTCCTTCGTCAACACATCCGATAGGGGGTTCTCTCGATGTTTCTCGAGAGACGTCAAACAGGCTCTCAGATGACGGCGTCAAACAGTTCCAGCTGTGGCGGCCCGAGGTACAACCCCTTGCTGCCACCCGCCTGGGCGTGGGCCTTGCGAAACGCCTCGGAATGGGTCCAGTCCTCGAATGACTTCCGCGAATCCCACACCGAGTGCGAGGCGAACAGGCTGTACTCTTCGCTTGCCGGGCCGCGCACCAGGTTGAACTGGCGGAAGCCCGGGACGCCCTCGAGATAACTGTCGCGGCTGGCCCAGAGGTCGATGAATTCCTGCTCGCGCCCGGGGGCGATCCTGAAACGGTTCATGGCGATGAACATGCTGGTTACTCCTTGGATAAAGGGATTACTGGCCCGCCTTCCAGCCATTGGTCACTGGGTAGCGCCGATCGCGGCCGAAGCCTCGGCGGGTGACGCGCACCCCGATCGGCGCCTGGCGGCGCTTGTATTCGTTGACATCCACCAGGCGGATCACCCGATAGACATCGTCCCGGTCGAAGCCTTCGGCGACGATGGCCTCGGCGCTTTGATCTTCCTCGATATAGAGTTCGAGGATGCGGTCGAGCACCGGGTAGGGAGGCAGACTGTCTTCATCCTTCTGGTCGGGGGCCAGTTCCGCCGATGGCGGCCGGGTAATCACCGAGTCTGGGATGACCGGGGCAATGCTGTTGCGGTAACGGCTGAGTTCGAAGACCAGGGTTTTCGGCACGTCTTTCAGCACATCGAAGCCGCCGGCCATGTCGCCGTAGAGCGTGCAATAGCCAACCGCCACCTCGCTCTTGTTGCCGGTGGTCAGCACCAGATATCCTTTCTTGTTGGAAATCGCCATCAGCACCACGCCCCGGGCCCGGGCCTGGATATTCTGTTCGGTAATATCGACCGGCAGACCTGTGAATTCCTCCGCCAGGGCCGCCGTGAACGCCTCGTACATCGGCTCGATGCTGATCGACTGGTATCTGACGCCGAGCAGCCGCGCCTCTTCGGCGGCATCGTCCTGGCTCAGTTGCGAGGTGTAGCGAAACGGCATCATCACCGCCTCGACCCGCTCGGCGCCCAGGGCATCCACCGCCACCGCCAGGGTCAATGCGGAATCGATGCCCCCCGAAAGGCCGAGCACCACGCCCTTGAAGCCATTCTTGGCGACGTAATCCCGCACGCCCATGACCAGTGCCTGGTAGGTGGCCGGCACCGTGGCCGGCACCCCGGCCACTTCGCCGGCGGCGACGCCGATAACGTCGCCGGCCACCTCGAGCCGGCAGCAATACAGCCCCTCGGCAAACAGCGGGGCGCGCATTTTCACCATGCCGCCGGCATCCATCGCCATCGAGCCGCCGTCGAACACCAGTTCGTCCTGGCCGCCCACTTGGTTGAGGTAGACCACCGGCATGCCCCCTTCACGGGCGCGTCTGGCCACCACCGCCTCCCGCTCCGCCTGTTTGCCAAGGTGGAAGGGCGAGGCATTGATGGTCAACATCGCCCGGGCGCCGGCGGCCCGCGCCGCCGCCATCGGCTCCGGCTCCCAGATATCCTCGCAGATGGTGATCGCCAACGGGACACCGTCGACAGTCACCACGCAGGGCTCGACGCCTTGGCCGAAGTAGCGTTTTTCATCGAATACCTGATAGTTCGGCAGCAGTTGCTTGGCGTACTCGGCGATCAGTTCGCCATCGCGAAACACCCCCGCCATGTTGTACAGCACGCCGTCGCGGCGCCGCGGATAGCCGACCACCGCCAGGATATCGCGGCTGGCGTCGGCCACCCGGGCGATGGCCTCGTCGACCCGGCCGTCGAGGCTTGGGCGCAACAGCAGATCCTCCGGGGGGTAGCCGATGAGCATCAGCTCCGGCAACAGCACCACCTGGGCTCCCGCCGCGCGGGCGGCCTGAATGCTGTCGAGACACTTGCGGGTATTACCGGGAATGTCGCCAACCAGTGGATTGGTCTGGGCCAGGGCGATGGTGATCGAGGTCATGGGCTGCCGGAGTACCGTGATAGTGGAGTGCGGTGATAGAGGCGGTTATTTTCGGCTAAAATGCCCGCAATAGCAAAATCCAGGGACCCGCCGAAAGCACCATGGAATCCGATAAAACCCACTTTACCCAGGATGCACTCTCGGCCCGTCTATTGCGGTTTTACCTGTTCTACCGCCTGCTCCTGGCGCTGCTGTTGTGCATTGCCTTCGGCGCCGGACTGGCGCCGAATATCCTTGGCAGCAGCGGTCGGCAGCTGTTTCTCTATACGTCATCCATCTACCTGCTGGCGACCCTGGCCGACCTGTACCGCTGTCGCCGGCAACGCTATCGGCCGACGGCCGCCCACCTGCTGTTCATCCTGCTCGCCGATGTCACCACCCACACCCTGCTGATGAACGCCAGCGGCGGCCTGGGCAGCGGCATCGGCTACCTGATGCTGGTGACCGTTGCCGCCGGATCGATCTTCTTCGCCGGCCAACTGGCGATCCTGGTCGCGGCCGTGGCCAGTATCGGCATCATCATCGAAAGCGCCAGCAATCTGCTCACCACCGCCGCCGAGCGCAACACCCTGTTCCCCGCCGGCATTCTCGGCATCCTGTTGTTCGTCACCGCGCTGCTGTTCCAGGGGCTAAACCGCGCGCTGCGCCGCGCCGAACAGGTGGCCAGCCAGGAATCGGAGCAATCCGCACAGCTCCAGGAACTGAACGAGATGATCATCAGCCACATGCACACCGGCATTCTGGTGGTCGATGGCCAGGGCAATATCGAGCTGATCAACCGCGCCGCGGTACAACTGCTCGGGGGCCACGACCGCACCGCGCGCTTCAAACGGGGCGACAATCTGGGCCTCGAACCGGGCCTTGCCCGGCAGTTGCATCACTGGCAACAATCGCCCTGGCAGCGGCCGCCACCATTCATCCCCCAGCACGGCAATACCGAAGCCAGGGCCAGCTTCAAGAACCTGGAGCAATCGGGCCACAACCGCACTCTGGTTTTCCTCGAAGATTTCCGCGCCGCCACCCAGCAGGCCCAGCAGCTCAAGCTGGCCTCGCTGGGCAGACTGACCGCCAGCATTGCCCACGAGATTCGCAATCCCCTCGGCGCCATCAGCCACGCCTCGCAACTGCTGGCAGAGCTGCGCGATGGCGACGCCGCCACCACCCGGCTCACCAGCATCATCGGCAAGCAGGTACGCCGGGTGAACCAGATCGTCGAGAATGTCCTGCAACTTTCCCGGCACCACCGCCATGCCTTCGAACCCATCGAACTCACCCGTTGGCTGCGGCAATTCGTCAGCGACTATGTCGATACCTGCACCCAGCGCCCGGTAATCGAACTCAGTTTCGACGCCGAGACAATCGCCACTGTCTTCGACCCGAGCCACCTGCAGCAGGTACTCGGCAACCTGCTCGACAACGCCATCCGCCACAGCGCCCAGCACAGCGGCATTCGCTGGGCCGGGTTGCGCGCCGGTGTCGGCGGCATCGACCACCTCCCGGTACTCGACATCCTCGATCGTGGCGCGGGCGTCGCCGAGAGCGACAGAGGCAAACTGTTCGAGCCCTTTTTCACCACATCCGGCGAAGGTTCCGGCCTCGGGCTTTATATCGCCCGCGAACTCTGTGAAATCAACTATGCGACCCTGAAATACCAGGCCCCCACCACCACTGAAGCGGGCGCTTTCCGCATCGGCTTTGCCCATCCCGGCAAGACACTGGAACGCAACGACAATGAATGATTACCAGGTGCTGATCGTCGACGACGAGGCGGATATCCGCGAACTGCTGCATATCACCCTCGACCAACTCGGCCTCCGGGTCCGCGAAGCCGACAGCCTCGGCGCCGCGTTTGCGCAACTCGCCGCACATCGCTTCGAGCTCTGCCTGACCGACATGCGCCTGCCCGACGGCGATGGACTCGAACTCGTTGACCATATCCAGCGCCACTGCCCGGCCATGCCGGTGGCGATCATCACCGCCCATGGCAACACCGATCTCGCCGTCGAGTCACTGAAAAAAGGTGCCTTTGATTTTGTTTCGAAGCCGGTGGAACTGTCGCGGCTGCGCGCCATGGTGCAGACCGCGCTGCAATTGCGCGAGGAGCCGACATTCCCCGACGCCGAGGAAACCGGACTCACCGGCAACTCACCGATCATGGCCAACCTGCGCCAGCAGATCAGCCGGGTGGCGCGCAGCCAGGCGCCGATCTTCATCACCGGCGAATCCGGCACCGGCAAGGAATTGGCAGCGCGGGCCATCCATTATCTGGGGCCGCGCAGCCAGGGACCGTTCATTCCGGTCAACTGTGGCGCCATTCCCGCAGAATTGATGGAAAGCGAATTCTTCGGCCACAGGAAAGGCAGTTTCACCGGCGCCATCCAGGACAAACAGGGGCTGTTCCAGGCCGCCAGCGGCGGCACGCTGCTCCTCGACGAAGTCGCGGACCTGCCGCTGCCCATGCAGGTCAAACTGCTGCGCGCGATTCAGGAGAAATCGATACGCCCCATCGGCGACCCGGAAGAAAAAAACATCGACGTGCGCATTCTCAGCGCCTCGCACAAAAACCTCGACAACGAGGTCCGCGCCGGGCGCTTTCGCGAAGACTTGTTCTACCGCATCAATGTGATTGAAATCCGCGTGCCCGCCCTCAGGGAGCGCAGCGGGGATATCCCGTTGCTGGCGCAGCTGTTCCTCGCCGGGTTCTCCCGCGAAACCGGGCTGCCCACCCCCCTTCTCAGCGAGCAGGCCCTGAAGGCCCTGCTGGAATACCCCTTCCCCGGCAACGTGCGCGAACTGGAAAACACCCTGGAACGGGCCTTCACCCTGTGCACCAACGGTGTCATCACCGCCGACGACCTGAGCCTGCAGGCGCGCCGCGCGCCGCCTCCGGCGCAGCAGGTCGCAGCCAACGGATCCCTGGTCAATGACTATGTGCCGGGCTCAGGAGTCTCTCTGGATGATTTTCTGGCGGACGTCGAACGGGAAATCCTGCTGCGGGTACTGGAAGAAAACCGCTGGAATAAGACCCTCAGCGCCACCAAGCTCGGCCTCAGCTTTCGCCAGTTGCGCTACAAGCTGCAAAAACTGGCCATCGATTGAGGGCGTTCTCTTCGCCTGAGGTTCGGTGCGCTTCCTTCCTCAGTCACCCTATGCTCTATGAAACAGCATAAGGTGTGCCGACGCAGGAGGCGCACCGGCGATATCTGCATTGCACAGCGTCGCCGGTGAAGCGCCAACAGGCCCTAGCGCAATTCCCTGGGCATCGAGAAACGGATGTTTTCTTCCCTGCCCTTCATCTCCACCGGCGCTCCCGCGCCCATCTCCCGCAAGCGGTCGATCACCGCGCGCACCAGCACCTCAGGCGCGGAAGCGCCAGCGGTGATGCCAATGTACTGCTTGCCTGCGCACCATTCCGCCCGGATGTCGTCGGCGCCGTCGATCAGGTACGCGGTCGCGCCACAACGCTCCGCCAGCTCCCGCAGGCGATTGGAATTGGAGCTGTTGGGCGAACCGACCACCAGCACCAGGTCGCACTCGAGGGCAAGTTGCTTGACCGCATCCTGACGATTCTGAGTGGCATAGCAGATATCGTCCTTGCGCGGGCCCTGGATCGCGGGAAATTTCGCTCTCAAGGCATCAATGACCCGGGCGGTATCATCCACCGACAGGGTGGTCTGAGTGACATAGGCCAGGCGCTGCGGATCGTTTACCTCCAGGCTCATTACGTCGCCGAGGTGCTCCACCAGGTAGATGCGCCCGCCGTTGGCGATATCGTACTGCCCCATGGTGCCTTCCACCTCGGGATGCCCGGCGTGACCGATCAGGATGCACTCGCGGCCCTCGCCACTGTACCTCGCCACCTCGATGTGGACCTTGGTGACCAGCGGACAGGTGGCGTCGAACACCTTGAGGCCGCGGCGCACCGCGTCCTGGCGCACCGCCTGCGATACCCCGTGGGCACTGAAGATCACGATGCTGTTGTCGGGCACTTCGTCGAGCTCATCGACGAACACCGCGCCCCGCTCCTTGAGGGATTCCACCACGAAGCGGTTGTGCACCACTTCGTGGCGAACGTGGATCGGCGCGCCGAAAATATCCAGCGCACGATTGACGATATCGATGGCGCGATCGACACCGGCACAGAAACCCCGGGGGTTGGCCAGCACGATCTCCACAGGCAGGGAGTCCATGGCGGAACGAGCCCTCGGTAAATCGGCCATCAGTGCGTCACCGCCGGTGCCACCGCACGGATCGCCACCCGGAATGTCAGCTCGCGCCCGGCCAGCGGGTGGTTGAAATCCACGGTCACGGTATCGTCATCGAACGCCGCCACCACCCCCGGCAGTTCCGCACGGCTGGCATCGGCGAAGGACAACACCAGCCCCACCTCGAGCGGCTGATCGAAATCCGCCCTCGGCATGACCTGGATGTTGGCCTCGTTATGCTGGCCAAAGCCATGCTCCGGTTTCATTTCAAAACTGGTCTCGTCGCCGGCGCGGAGACCGAACAACACGGCCTCATAACCGGGAAGCAGACTGCCGTCACCGACATCGAACACCGCCGGCTCGCGATCGAAGTTGGAATCGACCACGGTGCCGTCGTCCAGAGTCAGAGAAAAATGCAGGGTCACCTGGGTGCCAGGGCCAATGATCAATTCAGTCATCACAGTCCGTCCTGTCTTACCATCAGGAGACAACACGATATCATCTACCTTGTCGTCCAAACAGTGAATCCACGATCAATATCGCCGCGCCCACGGTGATCGCGGAATCGGCGATATTGAAAGCGGGAAAATAATAGCCGCCATAGTGCAGCTGGATGAAATCCACGACAAAGCCGTGCATCAGGCGATCCCACAGATTGCCGATCGCACCGCCGAGGATCAGGCCCAGGGCGAGCAGTTGCAGGCGGGCGTTGCGGGGCAGAAGGGCCATCCACACCACGATCACCAGGCTCACCACCGTGGAGATGGCCAGGAAAAGCCAGCGCTGCCAACCGCCGGCGTCACTGAGAAAGCTGAAGGCGGCGCCCGGGTTGTGAAGCAGCGTCCAGTTGAAAAAGGACGTCACCATCACCGGCCTGGCATAGTCGAGATAGGCGCTGGCGATACCCTTGGTCAACTGATCGACAACCACCACCAGCAGCGCCAGGGCATACCATCCCAACAGGGCGCCGCTGCGGACAACGATTGAATGCGTAGTCACCGTCCGCTCCATCAGGCGAAACGCCGCACTTCGCCACGGCCATCGACATTATCGACGCAGCGGCCGCAGAGTTCCGGGTGTTCTTCACGACTGCCGACATCGGCGCGAAAATGCCAGCAGCGCACACACTTCGGCGCTGAGGAAACGGCGAGCCCGACCCTGAGCCCGGTGACGGCAGCGGCCGCATCCTCGTCGACCCGGGCGCTGGCGGTAATCGTCACGAAACGCAGCTCGTCCCCCAGCTTGGCCAGCACCGCGGCGATCTCCGCCGAAGCGGTGAGGCTCACTTCCGCCTGAAGGGCGCCCTTGATCCCGCCGGCATTGCGCTCATCCTCGATGACCTTGTTGACCGCCTCCTTGACCTCGGCAATGGTGGCCCAGTCGGCGGCGCTGATCGCGGCGTCGGCGGGCAGCCGGGGCAACGGGTACCACTCGGCGGTGAATACGGTGTCGTCCCGCGGGCCGGGCATGAAGCTCCAGATTTCGTCGGCGGTAAAACTCAGGATCGGCGCGATCCAGCGCACGAAGGCTTCCGCCACGTGGTGGATAGCGGTCTGCGCCGAGCGGCGGGGCAGGCTGTCGGTGCCGCAGGTGTAGATGCGGTCCTTGATGATGTCGAGGTAGAAGCCGCCCAGGTCGTTGACGCAGAAGTTGTGCAGCCGCTGGTAGATCATGTGGAAATTATAGTCGTGGTAGAAGGCCACGAGCTCATCCTGGAGGCGCGCGGCGCGATCCATCACCCAGCGGTCGAGGGCGATCATCTCGTCCTCCGCCACGCTGTGGGTGCCGGGATCGAAGCCATCGAGATTGGAGAGCAAAAAACGCGCGGTATTGCGGATGCGCCGGTAGGAGTCGGCGGTGCGCTTGAGGATCTCATCGGAAACATTCATCTCGCCGCTGAAATCGGTGGCCGCCACCCACAGCCGCAGTACGTCGGCGCCGAGGTCGTTGACCACCTTCTGGGGCGACACCACGTTGCCCACCGACTTGGACATCTTGCGGCCCTGGGCATCGACGGTGAAACCGTGGGTCAGTACCGCCTTGTAGGGAGCGTCGCCATTGATGGCGATGGCGGTCTTCAGCGACGACTGGAACCAGCCGCGATGCTGATCCGAGCCCTCCAGGTAGAGGTCCGCAGGGTAGCTCAGCCCGTCGCGGCGACCGAGCACCGAAAAGTGGGTCACCCCGGAGTCGAACCAGACATCGAGAGTGTCGGTCACCTTGTCGTAGCGGGACGCCTCGGCGCCGAGCAGTTCCGCCGGGTCGAGGTCGAACCAGGCATCGATGCCGGCACTTTCCACCCGCCTGGCCACCTCTTCGATCAGCCTGGCCGTGTCGGGGTGCAGGGCGCCGCTGTCCTTGTCCACGAACAAGGCAATGGGCACCCCCCAGGTGCGCTGGCGGGAAATACACCAGTCGGGGCTGTTGTTGAGCATTGCCTCGATGCGCGCCTGCCCCCAGCCCGGGTGCCAGGTGACGCCCTTGACCGCCGCCTTGGCGCTGGCGAGCAGGCCATTGGCGGTCATACTGATGAACCACTGGGGCGTGGCGCGGAAGATCAGCGGCGTCTTGGTCCGCCAGCAGTGGGGAAAACTGTGGGTGATGGTGCCCACCGACAACAGCCGGCCCCGCTCTTTCAGCACCTCGACGACCTTCTCGTCGACCTTGTAGACGTGCTCGCCGGCAAACAGCTCGACCCCATTCCGGTAGTAGCCATGGTCGTCGATATAGTTGAGGGTGCCGATACCGTAGCGGCCGGCGACCACGAAGTCATCCATGCCGTGGTCCGGGGCGGTGTGGACGCAGCCGGTACCGGCTTCCGTGGTGACGTGGTCGCCCAGCAGTATCGGCACCTGGCGGTCATAGAAAGGATGGTCGAGGCGCAGGTGTTCCAGGGCCGCGCCCCCGACCCGGGCGAGGACGCGATGCTCCGTCACCGACCAGCGCGCGAGGGTGTCGGCCAGCAGGGCTTCGGCGAGGATCAGGCGCTGCTCGCGGCCCGCCACCTCGCACTGCACCACCAGGTAATCCAGCTCGGGATTGACCGCTACGGCCTGGTTGGCCGGCAGCGTCCAGGGCGTGGTGGTCCAGATCGCCACCGCCAGTTCGCCGCTGCCGCTGAGAGGGCCGGTGACGACTTCGAGGGCGGCGCTGTCCGCCACCGGAAAGCTGACGTAGATCGAAAACGACGTCTTGTCCTGGTATTCCACTTCGGCTTCGGCGAGGGCCGAGGCGCCCACCACGCTCCAGTACACCGGCTTGTAACCCTTCACCAGATGGCCGTTGTCGATGATCCGGCCGAGGGCGCGGATGGTATCGGCCTCGATCTTCGGATCCATGGTCAGGTAGGGGTGATCCCAGTCGCCGATCACGCCGAGGCGGATGAAATCCTTCTTCTGGCCCTCGACCTGCTTCATGGCGTAGTCGCGGCAGTGCCGGCGAAAGGTCTTGTAATCGACCTTGTCCCCGGCCTTGCCGATTTTCTTCTCGACGTTGTGCTCGATGGGCAGGCCGTGACAATCCCAGCCCGGCACATAGGGCGCGTCGAAGCCGGACAGCACCCGCGACTTGACGATGATGTCCTTGAGCACCTTGTTGACGGAATGACCGATATGAATCTCGCCGTTGGCGTAGGGGGGGCCGTCGTGGAGGATGAACGTCTCGCGGCCCCGACGGGCATCGCGCATCGCCTGGTAGAGGCCCTGCTGCCGCCAGTTGTCGAGCATGGCCGGCTCCCGCTGGGCGAGGTTCGCCTTCATCGGGAACGCCGTTTTCGGCAGGTTGAGGGTTGCCTTGTAATCTCGGGTCGTTGAGTCTGTCATTGTCCTCTACATCGACGTCAGGTGGCCCGCGGGCCGGAATAGTTTCAATCAAATCGGCACGGCGACCGTTCCAGCCCACGATCGGCGAAAAAATGCCGCGCGTACTCGATATCGGTGCGAATCTGCGCCAGCAGTGTATCGACACTGGAAAACTGCCGCTCCTCCCGTATCGGGGCGATAAACTCCACGGTAATCCGCTGGCCG
>JBAZCN010000017.1:0-35982 GCA_041655035.1 Porticoccaceae bacterium
GATGGTGGTGTTTTCCTTGGTCAGGGTAACGCGCTTGGCAGTGCCGAGGTGTTCCAGGGTAGCGCTCTCCAGCTCGAGACCCACTTCTTCGGAGATCACGGTGCCGCCGGTAAGAATGGCGATATCCTGAAGCATGGCCTTGCGGCGGTCGCCGAAACCGGGCGCCTTACAGGCGGCGACCTTGACGATGCCGCGCAGGTTGTTGACCACCAGAGTAGCCAGGGCTTCGCCCTCGACGTCTTCAGCCACGATCAGCAGCGGCTTGCCGGACTTGGCAACGCCTTCCAGCAGGGGCAGCAACTCGCGGATATTGGAGACCTTCTTGTCGACCAGCAGGATGAACGGGCTGTCGAGCTCGGCGCTCATGCTCTCCTGATTGTTGATGAAGTAAGGTGACAGGTAGCCGCGATCGAACTGCATGCCCTCGACGATGTCCAGTTCGTTTTCGAGGCCGGAACCTTCTTCAACGGTGATCACGCCTTCTTTACCGACCTTTTCCATGGCTTCGGCAATGATGTTGCCGACATGGATATCGGAGTTGGCGGAAATGGTGCCCACCTGGGCGATTTCCCTGGACTCGGAGCAGGGCTTGGCAATCGCCTTGATCTGCGCGACGGTGGCGATCACGGCTTTGTCTATGCCGCGCTTGAGATCCATCGGATTCATGCCCGCGGCCACGGACTTGAGGCCTTCGCTGACGATGGCCTGGGCCAGGACGGTAGCGGTGGTGGTGCCGTCACCGGCTTCGTCGGAGGCCTTGCTGGCCACTTCCTTCACCAACTGCGCGCCCATGTTCTCGAACTTGTCTTTCAGTTCGATTTCCTTGGCCACGGATACGCCATCCTTGGTCACTGTGGGGGCACCGAACGACTTGTCCAGTATGACATTGCGGCCCTTGGGACCCAGGGTTACCTTGACGGCGTCGGCCAGTACGTTGACACCCGCGAGCATTTTGCGACGGGCGCTATCACCAAATTTCACTTCTTTAGCTGACATTTTCAAATCCTTCCTTTCTGTAATGACTCAGGAAATTGTTGTGGGATGGACTGCGATCAACCTTCGATCACACCGTAGATGTCGCTTTCGCTCATGATGATGAGCTCTTCGCCGTCTTCCTTGATGGTGTTGCTGTCGGCGTAGCGGCCAAATACCACTGTGTCACCCACTTTCACCGCCAGGGCGCGCACTTCACCGTTATCCAGCACCTTGCCGGTACCCACGGCGACCACTTCACCCTGGTTGGGCTTTTCCTTGGCTGCGCCCGGCAGCAGGATACCACCGGCGGTTTTTTCCTCTTCCTCTTTGCGACGGACTACGACGCGGTCATGCAAAGGACGAATTTTCATGTTCGACTTTCTCCACCATTTATCGGTTAATTAACGTTCGGCCACTGATTTCTTGAGAGGCGCGAAGCAGACCTCTATGTGGGGTCAGCCGTGGCGCTTTTCAAGGGGCCAACCAAAAAAAATCCCGCCGATTCTCCGGCAGACGATAAGATGGGGGCATTGCTCCGTCTTTCAAGTGCTGTCAGTCGCCATCATCGTCCTTGCGCCAGTATTCGCCTTCCAGGGTCCGCGGCCCCTCACCGGAACCCGGCGGAAAAGGCCGGCGACCGGCGGCCACCCGGGGGACTATCCTGGCCACCAGCCAGCGCCTCAGCGGCGCAACCAGGCCCAGCAACCCCAGCGTGTCGGTGGCAAATCCCGGCAACAGCAGCAGAACACCGCTCATCGCCAGCACCATGCCCTCGATCATTTCCTCCGCGGGAACCTCGCCCATCTCCAGGCGCTGCCGCCCGCGCAGCAATGTATCCAGCCCCTGGCGGCGCAGCAGCCACACCCCCGCCACCGCGGTCAGCACCACCAGCGCCAACGTTGGCAGCGCCCCGATGATGGAGCCGACCCAGATCAATAACCACAACTCCGCCAACGGCAGAATCACGAACAATAACAATAGGATGCGCATAGTGCCTCATTATGGCCGGGCGTCGGATGCCAACCCGGAATTTGCTGTTTCGCCAGTGCTGTACCGCCACAGCCACCAGGCGAGGAGGATCGCCGGAATCCCCATCAGCGCCGTGTACAGGAAGAAGTGGGCGTAGCCGGAGGCATCGACGACGAGGCCGGAAAATCCACTGAGGAATTTGCCCGGCAGGGTCATCAACGAGCTGAACAGAGCGTACTGGGTGGCCGTATAGGCCCTGTTGGTCATGCTCGACAGATAGGCGATAAAGACCGCATTGGAAAATCCGCCCCCCAGATTGTCGGCGCTGATGGTCACGATCAACCAGTTGAGATCGGCCCCGACGGCAGCCAATTGAACAAACAGCAGATTGGTGACCGCCACCATCACCGCCCCCGCCAGCAGCGGCCGGTGGATGCCATAGCGCACCACCAGGATGCCGCCGGCAAAAGAGCCGGCGATGGTCATGAAAAAACCGAATACCTTGCCGACACTGGCGATCTCGGACTTGCTGAACCCCAGGTCCAGATAGAACGGGTTGGCCATGATCCCCATCGCGATATCGCTCAACCGGTAGATGGCGATAAATACCAGAATGACCACCGCCATCACCCGGTTGCGGGCAAAAAACTCCACGAAGGGCGAGACCACCGCACCCAGCAGCCACGCCTGCAATCGCACCAGCGGACCAGGACCGGCAACCGCCAGCCGTCCGGCCAGACGATGCTCCAGCACGGCGGTATCGGCGGTCACCGCATGCGCCGGCTCCGCCACCACCAATACCGTCGCGACCCCCACCAGCATCAACACCGCCATGGTGAGGTAGGCCGCTTCCCAGCCCAGCCAGTCGGCGATGTACAATGATCCGGCGCCGGCCACCAGCATCGCCAGGCGATAACCGAAGACGTAAGTGGACGCCATCGCCCCCTGGTACTCATCGATCGCCGCCTCGATCCGGAAGGCATCGATGGCGACATCCTGGGTCGAGGCGGCGAAGGCCACCGCCACCGCGGCGATGGCGAGGGCGGCCAGGGATTCCCGGGGATCACTGCCCATCATGGCCACCAGCCCCGCCACCACACCGAGTTGGCCAAGGAGTATCCAGCTGCGCCGCTGCCCGAGCAGGCGGGTAAGGAGGGGGATGCGCAGCCGATCGATCACTGGCGCCCACAACACCTTGATGGAATAGGTGATGCCCACCCAGCCAAAAAAGCCGATGGCGGTGCGACTCACTCCTTCATCGGTCAGCCACGCCGACAGGGTCGAGAATACCAGCAGCAACGGCAGCCCGGCGGAAAAACCGAGGAACAGCATGGCCAGCACCGGCGGGTAGCCATAGACAGCAAAAGCCTGCCGCCAACTGCGATTATCGGTCATCGATCAGGATCCATCAGGCGACAAGAATGAACAACGCGATCATGCCCAGCGACAGGATCAGAGCGCGGTAAAAAAGTGCCGCCAGGGCGTCCATCTCCACCGCACCTTGTTGTATCGAAGGCGCCGGGTTCGTCCCCAGAGCGGCCCGCACAAGGCGGGCCAGCACCTGTGCCGAAGGAGCGGCGGTATCGAACAGCGCCGCCCGCCACTCACGGATGGTCGAGGCAAAATCCCCCACCAGGGCGAAGGCCAGCCCCAGCAGGCGCAGCGGGAGCCATTCCAGCAGCCACAATAGTCGCAGGGCGCCGCGCTCAGCGCCCTGAGGGGTTGCGGCGGCGAGATGGCACAAACGGTACAGCAGCGCACCCGGCGCGCCCAGCAAGGTGAACCAGAACAGCGTCGGGAAGTAGCGTTCGAAGTGCTTATAGCTCACACCCTCGACCACCTGAGCGCGGAGCTCCGGCCAGTTTTCCGCAGCGCCGCCGGGATCACTTGCATTGAGGCGGGCGGCCTCGTGCCAGGCGGCCTGGACATCGTCCCGCGCCAGGTCATCGCGATAGTGGCGAACCTCCGTCGCCGGATCGCCGCGGCCAAAGGCAAAAAACAGCACTGCCAGGTTGATGGCGATCCCGAGCAGGCCGAACAGCCAGCCGCCCAACCAGTCCAGCAGCAGGGCGAGGCCCAGCACCGGCACCAGCAGCAACACCGCCAGCCCGATACCTGGAGCGGCCTCCACCAGACCCTTGCCCGCCAGCCACCGCGACCAGCCAGCGAACCAGTCGTCCCGCTGCAGCGCCGCCGGCACACCGCGCCACTCGGCCACCGCCACGGCAAACACCAACACCAGAAAGGTCACGTCACACTCCCCCGTTGTTCCACCAAGGCCCTGAATCGCGGCCAGTCGAAAGACTCACCCGGATCCGTCTTGCGCCCGGGGGCAATGTCACTGTGGCCCCGGATCCGCGCCGGGGTAATGGCCGGGTAGGCGCGCATCAGCGCCACGGCCACCGCCGCCAGCACGGCGTACTGCCTGTCGGTGTAAGGCTGGGTATCGGTGCCTTCCAGCTCGATCCCGATGGAAAAGTCGTTACAGCGTTCGCGCCCCTCGAAGCAGGATACCCCCGCGTGCCAGGCACGATCAAGGAAGGATACAAACTGGGTCATCACGCCTCTTCTGTCGATCAGCAGATGAGCGGATACCCGCAGGTCGGCGATCTGCTCGAAGTAGGGATCGCCGCGGCGATCGAGGCAATTGGTGAAAAACGCCCGGATCTCGCCGCCGCCGAACACGCCGGGCGGCAGGCTGATATTGTGAATCACCAGCAGGCTCGGCACCTCGCCGCCGGGGCGCAGGTCGGCATTTGGCGACGGCTCCCGGTCGGCCGCCACCAGCCAGCCTCCGCGGATCGCCATCGCGCCGTCAGCGGCGCCGCTAGGCATGGCCGGCCCATTGAGCGGCCGGTGCCCGGTCGAATGACGGCTCTCTACACAGCATTATCGGTATCCAGATTGTCGGCTGCCGGGACAGGCCGCCCGCGGCAACAACACCTGGCGGGCAGCAATGAATGGCACCGATTGTTTTCAATAACCCCCCCACTGTCAATCGATGTCGGTGGGCGGGCGCTCTCGGGGCTGGCGACGTTTCGCTATACGGTATTGATAAACATAGGAACCTTTTCCTGGCTGTGGTTGCTGCGGTGCGCTTCGTTCCTCGGCGTACCCTACGGGAGAACCCAGGGTGAGGCGTCGCGGGAAGCGCGCCCCTCACCGCGCGATTGCCCTTGGGCCCCCCGCCCCGTTGCGGCGCCGCCTCCACAGCATTGCTATAATCCCCGACCCCGAACCAGCCAACCGCGGACCAAGCCCATGAATCAAGCACTTCTGGCCGACATTGCCGAACGCGTTGCCCTATCCCTCGCCGAGGATATCGGCAGTGGCGACATCACCGCACTGTTGATACCCGAGCACAGCGCGGCGCAGGCTGCCATCATCACCCGCGAAGACGCGGTGCTCTGCGGCAGGCCCTGGGTCGATGAAGTGTTCCGCCAGCTCGATGGCGAGGTCACCGTCGAATGGCTGGCGGAAGAAGGCGCCGCCATCGCCCCCAATCAGGTCATCTGCCAGCTGCGGGGCAACGCCCGCACCCTGCTTACCGGCGAGCGCACCGCCATCAACTTCCTCCAGACGCTGTCCGGCACCGCCACCATTGCCCGCCACTATGCCGCCAAGGTCGCCGGCACCGGCGTCCGCATTCTCGATACCCGCAAGACCATACCGGGCTTGCGCCTGGCGCAAAAATACGCCGTCACCGTGGGCGGCTGCCACAACCATCGCATCGGCCTGTACGACGCCTTTCTCATCAAGGAAAACCACATCGCCGCCTGTGGCGGCATTTCCGCCGCTGTCGCCCGGGCGCGGAATATCGCCCCCGGCAAGCCGGTGGAGGTGGAAGTGGAAACCCTGGGGGAATACCGCGAAGCCCTCGGCGCCGGGGCGGATATCATCATGCTCGACAATTTCAGCCTCGCCGATGTCGACACTGCCATCAAACTCAAGATCGAAGGCGTAAAGCTGGAGATTTCCGGCAATCTCGACGACGCCAACATTGCCGATGTGGCCCTCGAGGGTATCGACTACCTGTCTTCCGGCAGCCTCACCAAGCACTGCCGGGCGATCGACTTTTCCATGCGCCTCAACACCCTCTAGGCTCCGATTCAGTCAGGGTCTGTGCCGCGAGCGACCAACCACCGCTCGTGAGAGCATGAGGTGTGCTGAGGAACGGAGCGCACCGCAGGAACCGGTCGTCAGCCGGCGGGCCGGCGCCTCCTCATGCCAGGATGTCATCCAGCGCGGACAGCAGGCGCTGCTGCTGCTCCGCGGTGCCGACGGTGATGCGCAGGAAGGGGTGGATCCGCTCCTTGTTGAAATGGCGCACCACCACGCCCCGATCGCGAAGCCGCGCGGCGAGCTCTGCCCCGCCGAAATCCGGATGGCGGGTGAACAGGAAATTGGCGCTGGAGGGCAGCGAAGCGAACCCCCTCGCCGTCAATGCCTGCCGCAACTGCTCGCGGTTATCGATCACCAGGCTGCGCATCTGCTGGAAGTAAGCATCGTCTTCGAAGGATGCCACCGCCCCGGCAATCGCCAGCTGGTCGAGCGGGTAGGAATTGAAGCTGTTCTTGACTCGCTCCAGCCCCTCGATCAGCACCGGGTGGCCGATCGCGAAGCCGACGCGCAGCCCCGCCAGTGAGCGGGACTTCGACAAGGTTTGCACCACCAGCAGATTGGGATGGCGATCCACCAGGGCAATGGCCGACTCGGCGCCGAAATCCACATAGGCCTCATCCACCACCACCACCGAGTCACCGTTGGCGGCGACCAGGCTTTCGACAGCGCCGAGGGGCAGGGCGACACCGGTGGGCGCATTGGGATTGGGGAAGATGATGCCGCCGTTCTCTCCCCGGTAATCCGCCACCGCCAGGGTGAAATCTTCCGCCAGCGGCACGGCCCGGTAGCCGATCCGGTACAGACCACAGTACACCGGGTAGAAACTGTAGGTGATGTCGGGGAAGAGGATGTCCCGCCGGCCAGAGAAAAACGCCTGGAAGACATGGGCCAGCACTTCATCCGAACCGTTGCCGACGAAGACCTGGGCGACGGCCACTCCGTGACAGGCGGCGATCGCGGCCTTGAGCCGGTCGGCATCCGGCGGCGGGTACAGTCGCAGATTGTCGCCGGTGGCGGCGCGGATGGCCTCGAGCACCCTGGGCGATGGCCCGAATGGGTTCTCGTTGGTATTGAGTTTGACCAGGTTGGCGATATTCGGCTGCTCGCCCGGCACGTAGGGGTCGAGCTGCGCCACCAGGTCGCTCCAGTATTTACTGGTCATCGACGCCCTCCCCCGGAATCCGGTAACGGGCGGAGCGGGCATGGGCTTCCAGCGACTCTCCACGCGCCAGGGTATCGGCGATCCGGCCGAGGGTTGCGGCACCCTCCGGCGAACAATAAATGATGGAAGACCGCTTCTGGAAATCGTAGACCCCAAGTGGCGAGGAAAACCGCGCGGTGGCCGAGGTCGGCAGCACATGGTTCGGTCCGGCGCAATAGTCGCCGATGGCCTCGGCGGTGTGGCGACCCATGAAAATGGCACCGGCGTGGCGAATCGCCAGCAGCAGCGCCTGCGGGTCGGCCACCGACAGCTCCAGGTGTTCGGGGGCGATCCGGTTGGCGAGCGACACCGCCTCGTCGAGGTCCCTGACCTTCACCAAGGCGCCGCGCCGCGCCAGCGATGTGGCGATGATTTCACTGCGCGCCATGGTGGGCAGCAGCCTGGCCATGCTCGCCGCCACCCGGTCGAGATAGTCGTCGTCGGGGCAGAGCAGAATCGATTGCGCATCCTCATCGTGCTCGGCCTGGGAAAACAGGTCCATGGCGATCCAGTCCGGATCGGTGCCGCCGTCGCAGATCACCAGGATCTCCGAGGGGCCGGCCACCATGTCGAGGCCCACCTGGCCGAACACCGCGCGCTTGGCGGTGGCGACATAGATATTGCCGGGACCGACGATCTTGTCGACCCGAGGAATGGTTTCGGTGCCGTAGGCCAGCGCCGCCACCGCCTGGGCGCCACCGAGGGTGAACACCCGGTCGACGCCGGCGATGGCCGCCGCCGCCAGCACCAGGGGATTGAGCTCACCGCCGGGAGCGGGCACCACCATGACCACCTCCGGCACTCCAGCGACCTTGGCGGGCAGCGCGTTCATCAGCACCGACGAAGGGTAGCTGGCCTTGCCGCCGGGCACATAGATACCAACCCGGTCGAGCGCGGTGATCTGCTGGCCGAGGCGGGTGCCGTCCGCTTCGACGTAATCCCAGGACGCCTGGCGCTGGTGTTCGTGGTAGTGGCGAATGCGACCGGCAGCAGCTTCGAGGGCGGCGCGGGCGTCGGGACCTATAGTGGAGAGCGCCCGGTCGAGCGCGGCGGCGGGGATTTCCAGTTCGGCGGCCGATGCCAGCTGGCGACGATCGAAGCGGTTGCTGTACTCCACCAGAGCACTGTCGCCGCGCCGGCGCACGTGGTCGATGATAGTGGCGACGGTGGCGGCGACCTCGGGATTGGACACCGCCTCCCAGGCCAGCAAGGCATCGAGGCGGCTATCGAAATCCGCTTGCGCGGTGGAAAGGCGGGCAATGGCGACCACTGTGGTTCTATCCTCGATCGGTTATCCGTTGGCGGCGTCAGCCCGCGCCACTGCGGCGGCCAGCTGGTCCAGCAGGGGTTGAATGACGTCGAACTTGGTTTTCATCGCCACCCGGTTAACGATCAGCCGGGAGCTGATGTCGGCGATGGCCTCGCGCGGCTCCAGGCCGTTGGCCTTCAGGGTATTGCCGGTATCGACGATATCGACGATCTCGTCCGCCAGCGCCATGATCGGCGCCAGCTCCATGGCCCCGTAGAGCTTGATGATATCCGCCTGGCGGCCCTGCTCGGCGTAATAGCGCCGGGCCACGTTGACGTACTTGGTGGCCACCCGGATGCGCCCGGCGCGCGGTGGCACGCCGACGACACCGGCGGTCATCAGCCGGCACCGGGCAATGCCGAGATCCAGCGGCGCGTAGAAACCCTCGCCGCCGTGCTCCATCAAGGTGTCCTTGCCCGACACGCCGATATCGGCAGCGCCGTACTGCACGTAGGTGGGCACGTCGATGCCGCGCAGAATGAGCAGCCGCACTCCCGGCGCACTGGTGGCGAAGACCAGCTTGCGGCTGGCGTCGATGTCCTCGAGCGGTTCGATGCCCGCCCGCGCCAGCAGCGGCAGGGTTTCCTTGAGAATACGGCCCTTGGTCAGGGCAATGGTCAATTCGTTCATCAGGCGATCCGCCGGATATCGGCCCCCAGTTGCTGAAGTTTTTCCTCGATACGCTCATACCCGCGATCGATATGGTAGATGCGATCCACCAGGGTCTCCCCTTCGGCGACGAGCCCGGCGATCACCAGGCTGGCCGAGGCGCGCAGATCCGACGCCATCACCGGCGCACCCTTGAGCTTGTCGACGCCGGTGATGATCGCGGTGTTGCCCTCGAGGGTGATCTTGGCACCCATGCGGTTGAGTTCGTGGGTCTGGATCAGGCGGTTCTCGAAAATGGTCTCGGTCACCGCGCCGGTGCCCTCGGCAACCGCGTTGACAGTGGTGAGCTGCGCCTGCATGTCGGTGGGGAATGCCGGGTACGGTGCGGTGCGCAGGTTCACCGCCCGCGGCCGCCTGCCGTGCATGTCGAGGGAAATCCAGTCCTTGCCGGACTGAATGTCGGCGCCCGCCTCGCGGAGCTTGAGCAGCACCGCCTCCAGCGTATGGGGGTCGATGTCCTTGAGCTTGACCCAGCCCCGGGTCGCCGCCGCAGCCGCCAGATAGGTGCCCGCCTCGATGCGGTCCGGCATGATCCGGTAGTGGCCGCCGTGCAGGCTCTCGACGCCGTGAATCGTCAATGTATCGCTGCCCGCACCCTCGACGCGCCCGCCGATGGCGTTGATGAACCTGGCCAGATCGACGATCTCCGGCTCCCGCGCGGCGTTTTCCATCACCGTGGTGCCCCGCGCCAGGGCGGCGGCCATCATCAGGTTCTCGGTGCCGCCCACGGTGACCACATCGAACAGGATATGGGCGCCGCGAAGCCCGCCCTCAGGCGCCTTGGCGCGAATATAGCCGCCATCGATCTCGATCGCCGCGCCCATCATCTCGAGGCCCCGCAAGTGCAGGTCGACAGGGCGGCTGCCAATGGCACAGCCGCCGGGAAACGATACATGGGCCTCGCCGAAACGGGCCAGCAGCGGCCCCAGCACCAGGATCGAGGCGCGCATCGTCTTGACCAGATCGTAGGGCGCCACCAGGCTGGTGATGTTGCCGGCATCCACGTCGATGTGCATTTTTTCATCGAGCACCAGCCCTACGCCGAGGCAGCCGAGCAGCTCGAACATGGTGGTGATATCGTGAAGGTGTGGCACATTGGACAGGGTTATCACCTTGTCGGTCAGCAGTGTTGCCGCGAGAATCGGCAGCGCTGCGTTCTTGGCGCCGGAAATGCGGATTTCACCCGCCAGGGGCTTGCCGCCCCGGATCAGCAACTTGTCCATCAAAAATTCCGTCCGAAACGGTGAGCCTCGTCGCGCGCCGGTATCAAGCCGACCCGCGTCCGGCCCATTCGGCCGGGGTGAAAGTAAGCATGTTCACCGCATGAATGGCACCGCTACTGATTTGTTCATTGAGCGCGGCGTACACCAGTTGCTGCCGTTTGATGGTGCGCATTCCTTCAAACACGGCGCTGACCAGCACCAGGTTGAAATGCCGCCCATCGTCGCCCTCGACGTGGATCTCGGCGCCGGGCAGAGCGGCGGCCAGCAGGACCTTGATATCTTCAGGATTCATGGATATTCCACATTGTTGTCAACGATCGGCACGTACAGGGTTTGCGACGGTGATTCTGTCATCACCGCTATACCGTTTGCAAAGCGCTGACGGCCAAAAAGGGGGAGAAAACCACTGACACGCAAAGGCCGGCACTATACCATTCGCAGCAGCCGGCGGCCATTGCCGGCACCACAACCGTTTGCCCCGGCAGGCCACGTGCCCGGGCCGCTTTACCTGGATCGGCATGGTTACTTGACTCTTGCCGAGGGTATAATCTCCCGTCAGCCTGGAAATCACCATGACCGACTCCTCCTTTATCGCTTCGGCAAGACGCACGGTGCAACTGGAAGCCGAGGCCGTCGACAGTCTCAAAGTGCGCATCGGCGCCGGCTTTGCCCGGGCCTGTGAACTGATCCTCGCCTGTCGGGGCCGCACCATCGTCACCGGCATGGGCAAATCCGGCCACATCGGCCGCAAGATTGCGGCGACCCTGGCGAGCACCGGCTCCCCGGCGTTCTTCGTCCACCCCGGCGAAGCGAGCCATGGCGACCTCGGCATGATCACCGGCAACGACGTCGTCATCGCCATCTCCAGCTCCGGTTCGACGGCGGAAGTGGTCACCCTGCTGCCGCTGATCAAGCGCCTCGGCATCCCGCTGATCAGCATGACCGGCAACCCCGCCTCGGCGCTGGCCAAATCCGCTGACGCCCTGATCGATATCAGCGTCGCCAAGGAAGCCTGCCCGCTGGATCTCGCCCCCACCACCAGCACCACCGTGACCCTGGTCATGGGCGACGCCCTGGCCATCGCCCTGCTCGAAGCGCGGGGCTTCACCGCCGAGGACTTCGCCTTCTCCCACCCCGGCGGGGCCCTCGGCCGCAAGCTGCTGCTGCGGGTCGAAGACATCATGCACAGCGGCGACCAGGTACCGCGAGTGGCGGAGGGCTCGCCGCTTCGCCACGCCCTGCTGGAGATGACCGAAAAGGGCTTTGGCATGACCACCGTGGTTTCGGCCGGCGACGAGTTGCAGGGCGTGTTCACCGATGGCGACCTGCGCCGGGCGATGGATCTCGGGGTCGACATCAACACCGTCGCGGTGAGCGAAGTCATGACCCGCCATGGCAAGACCGTCTCCGCGGACATTCTCGCCGCCGAAGCCCTGCGCATCATGGAAACCAGCAAGATCACCGCCCTGGTGGTGGAGGATGGCAACCATCACCCCATCGGCCTGATCCACATGCACGACATTCTCCGTGCCGGCATCATTTGAGAACCGAGGAATCATGCTGAACCCCGAAATCGCCGCGCGCCACATTCGCCTGTTGCTGCTCGACGTCGATGGCGTGCTCACCGATGGCCGCCTCTACTACGGCAATAACGGTGAAGAACTCAAAGCCTTTCATATTCAGGACGGCCTCGGCATCAAACTGCTGCAACGCCAGGGCATAGAAGTCGGTATCATCACCGGTCGCTCGTCGGCCCTGCTCGCCCGGCGGACCGAGGAACTCGGCATCGCCCGGGTCATCCAAGGGAGGGAAGACAAGTCCCGCGCCCTCGACGAGCTGCTGGCCAGCGACCCTCTGCCGCTCGAGCAGATCGCCTTCATGGGCGACGACCTCCCCGACCTCGGCGTGATGCGCCGGGTCGGGCTGGCCATGACGGTGGCCGATTGCAGCACCACGGTGGCCAGCCATTGCCACTGGCAGGCCCGCCGCCGCGGTGGCGAAGGCGCCGTCCGCGAAGCTGCCGAGTTCATTCTCGCTGCCCAGGGCAGACTCGACGAGGCCATCGGAGCGTATCTGTAGATGAAAAACGTTGTCATGCTGTTTGCCCTGATCGGCATCTCGGCAGTATTCCTGGTGTTCTGGGATTCGCCGCCGGAGTTTTTCTTCGGCAGCGGCAAAACCCGCATCGAGGCCCTGCCCACGGCAGACAGCTACATGCGCAACCCGGTAACCTCCAAGTTCGACAAGGATGGTGCGGAGACTTATACCCTGCGCGCCGAAACCGGGCTCTACTACAACGACGACGACCGCTTTGAACTGGACGCCCCGCAGCTGGTCTCACGCCGCAACGCTGCCGACAGCGCTCCCTGGCAACTCGAAGCGCACAGCGCCCACACCCTCGAGGGCGGCAAACAGGTCCTGCTCAGCGGCGACGTTCACGCCTGGCAGAACAGCGCCCAGGGCCGCAACACCTTCGACACCGACGAGCTCATTTTCAATCCGGCAGACAACACCGCGGAAACAGACCTCAAGGTGACGATCCACTTCCCCGGAGGATTCACCACCGGGGTGGGCATGAAAGCCGATTTCGATGCGGAGACTTATGAATTACTTACCCAGGTACAAGGCAGGCACCATGGCCTCTAAACGGATTTATCGCCTGGCGATCGCGCTCGCCGGCGCGCTGGCCACCACCGCGGCCCTGGGCCTGCCGGACGACCGCCATCAGGCCATCGAGATCCAGTCGCAAAACGCCGTTCGCGAGGAAAAGCAGGGGCTGACCATCTATCAGGGGGACGTCACCATCAGCCAGGGCAGCATTCTGATCCGCGCCGACAAGGTCACCGTCCACAGCGCCGGCAACCAGGTCAGCAAGATCATTTGCACGGGCACGCCGGCCCATTACCAGCAGCAGCTCAAGCCCGGCGACAAGCCGGTGGTCGCCCGCGCCAACACCATCGAATACCTCCTCGACCAGGACGTGATCAACCTGGTCACCAACGCCAGCCTGGAGCAGGATGGCGCCACCCTCACCGGGGAGCGTATCGACTACGATCTCAAGCAGGAAATCATCAAGGCGCGCGGCGACGCCAGCGGCAGCCAGCGCATTCGCATGGTGATCCCTCCGAACCAGCAAAAGGATCCATCTGAATGACCCTGCTGCGTGTTGACCACCTGGCCAAGAGCTACAAGAAACGCCAGGTGATTGCCGATGTCTCGCTGCACGTCTCCAGCGGCCAGATCGTCGGCCTGCTCGGGCCCAACGGCGCCGGCAAGACCACCTGTTTCTATATGATCGTGGGCCTGGTGGCCCAGGATCAGGGGCGCATCTTCATCGACGATCACGAAGTCACCCATCTGCCCATGCACGGTCGCGCCCGCGCCGGCATCGGCTACCTGCCCCAGGAACCCTCGGTGTTTCGCAAGCTCAGCGTCGAGGACAACATCCTGGCAATCCTCCAGGCCCGCAAGGATCTCAGCTCCAGCCAGCGCAGCGAGCGGCTCGAATCGTTGCTCCACGAATTCCACATCGCCCATATCCGCAAATCCCTCGGCATGAGTCTTTCCGGCGGCGAGCGGCGGCGGGTGGAAATCGCCCGAGCGCTGGCCATGGAGCCGGCGTTCATCCTTCTCGACGAGCCCTTTGCCGGGGTCGACCCGATTTCGGTCAACGATATCAAGATGATCATCCGCCACCTCCGCGACAAAGGTATCGGCGTACTGATCACCGACCACAATGTGCGTGAAACCCTGGATATCTGCGAGCGGGCCTATATCGTCGGCGAAGGCCGGGTGATCGCCGAGGGCAGCACCGAGCAGATTCTCGCCGATCCCAAAGTCCGCGAGACCTACCTGGGCGAACACTTTTCCTTGTAAGCATTTCGTGGAAGCGTTGATCCAGACATCAAATGCGGCACATATTTTGCCTGACAGATTGCCTAGCTCTCTTTGCCGGGCTACACTCAGCTCTGATAGAGGCGAACTTCGACAGCAACTGAATGAGACCATCACTGCAGTTAAAAATCGGCCAGCAGCTGACGATGACCCCTCAGCTGCAACAGGCGATTAGACTATTGCAACTGTCCTCCCTGGACCTGCACCAGGAAATCCAGCAGGCACTCTACTCCAACCCCCTGCTCGAACTGTCCGACGAAATCGACAACGCCGGCAGCGATGCCGATACCAAGCCGCAGCAGGCCGAAGACACGCTCAGCGACGACCGCGACTGGGAAAATGCGCCGATACCCGACGACCTGCCGGTGGATGCCAGGTGGGAGGACATCTATCCCACAGCCCCGATGACCGGGCAGTCTCAGGGCAGCGACAACCGGGACTTCGAGAGCTTCCACACCGTTACCGATTCGCTGCAGGACCACCTGCGCTGGCAGCTCAATCTCACCAACATGTCGCCGCTCGACAACCTCATCGCCACCACCATCATCGATGCAATCAACGCCGATGGGCTGCTGGACACCCCCATCGCCGACATCCATGAAGCCTTCATCGAGGACGGCGTGGAGCTCGACGAAGTCCTTGCAGTGCTGCACCGTGTACAGCAGTTCGACCCTCCGGGGGTTGGCGCCGCCGACCTGCGCGAATGCCTGCTTATCCAGTTGCGACAGTTCGGCGCCGACACGCCCCACCGCGCAGAGGCGATAATTCTGGTGGAAAAATATCTCCAGTTGGTCGCCGAGCGGGATTTCAATCAGCTGCGTCGCAAAACCGACATGGACACCGAGGCCCTGACCGCCGCCATCCGCCTGATCCAGACCCTGTCGCCGCGCCCGGGCGAGATGATCGGCGACA
Source organism: Porticoccaceae bacterium (assembly GCA_041655035.1). Lineage (GTDB taxonomy): Bacteria > Pseudomonadota > Gammaproteobacteria > Pseudomonadales > Porticoccaceae > NAT127. The sequence continues at coordinate 15,275 of JBAZCN010000017.1, forward strand.
GCGATGTCGAATATGTGACCCCCGACGTGCGGGTGCAGAAAATCAACGGCAGCTGGCAAGTCAGCCTCAACGGCGACATCACTCCGCGCATCTGCATCAACCAGCAATATGCCGACCTGGTGCGCCGCGCCGACAACAGCGACGACAACACCTTTCTGCGCAATCAGTTGCAGGAGGCGCGCTGGTTCCTGCGCAGCCTCGAGAGCCGTAACGAAACACTGCTGCGGGTGTCGAGCTGTATCGTCGAGATGCAGCGCGGATTCCTCGAAAAAGGCCCGGAGGCGATGCGCCCCATGGTCCTGGCCAATGTCGCCGAACAGCTCGGCCTCCACGAATCCACCATCTCCCGGGTCACCACCCAGAAATACATCGACACCCCGCAGGGCGTGTTCGAACTCAAATACTTCTTCTCCAGTCATGTCAGCACCACCAGCGGCGGCGAATGCTCGTCCACCGCCATCCGCGCCCTGCTGAAGAAAATGATCGCCGCGGAGAATCCCGAAAAACCCCTGAGCGACAACAAGATCGCCGCCATGTTCGACGAACAGCAGGGTATCCAGGTCGCGCGGCGCACCGTGGCCAAGTACCGCGAGGCCATGGGGATTCCCACCTCCAGCGAACGCAAGCGTTTCAAGCAAGGCAGCTGTTAAGCTCCCCAACCCAAGCAATAGTAAGGAGATTCACATGCAACTCAATATCAGCGGGCACCATCTGGATATCACTGCTCCGATCCGCGACTATGTCACCGCCAAGCTGACACGTCTCGAACGACATAACGACCGCATCACCACCACCAACGTGATCCTCTCCGTCGATAAGATCATCCAGAGGGCAGAGGCCACCGTATATGTGAGCGGGGGCGAATTCTTTGCCAACTCCGAACACGAAGATCTCTACGCAGCCATCGACATTCTTGTCGATAAACTTGATCGCCAGCTGATCAAACACAAGGAAAAACAACGAGGTCATTGAATCAACTCATGAGAATCGCCGAACTTCTCTCCCCCGAACATACCTTCTGCGACATCGAGGGAGTGAGCAAAAAACGCGTGCTGGAAAATCTGGCGCTGTTCCTCCACGAGGGTGAAGGGTTTTCCGGCACTGATGCCGACGCAATCTACCAGAAACTCCTGGAACGGGAGCGACTTGGCAGTACGGGAATCGGCTCGGGAGTGGCCGTTCCCCACTGTCGGGTTCCAGGTTGCACCAAAATTACCGGAGTCCTGCTCAAGCTCAGCGACCAGGTGGAGTTCGACGCCATCGACGGCAAACCCGTCGACCTGGTATTCGGCCTGATGGTTCCCCAGGAACACAGCGACGAGCACCTCAAGGCGCTGGCCTCCATTGCCGAGTTGATGCAGGACGAGGATGTGCGCGAACGGCTGCGGTCCGCCACCAGCCACCGCAACCTGTTCGACCTCGCCACGAGCCTCGCGGGTTGATGGACAGCGCCGCCCCGCTGGTACGCCTCGTCGTCATCAGCGGCCGCTCCGGCTCCGGCAAGAGCACGGCGCTGCACGTCCTCGAAGACCTCGGCTTTACCTGCATCGACAACCTTCCCGCCGGGCTGCTGCCGGCCCTGTTCGCCGAGATCAGCAATGCGCCCGGCCACGCTCCAGCCCAGATCGCGGTGGGCATCGACGCCCGCAACTTGATGGGCAATCTCGAGCAGTTGACGGAGATCCTTGAGAAACTGCGCGGCAGCGGCGTGCATTGCGACGTGGTGTTCCTCGACGCCCGCACCCCGATCCTGCTCCGCCGCTACAGCGAAACCCGACGCAAACACCCGCTCAGCTCCCTGAAGATCGACCTCAAGCAGGCGCTGGCGCTGGAGCGTGAAATTCTCGACCCGGTGGCGGCGATCGCCGACCGCCAGATCGATACCAGCAATATGACCCTCCACCAGCTGCGCGACCTGATCAGAAAGCAGATCGTGCCCGGCAGCGAGGGGGAAATGGCCATCCTGTTCCACTCCTTCGGCTTCAAGCACGGCGTTCCCCTGGATGCCGACTTCGTGTTCGATGTGCGCAACCTGCCGAACCCGTACTGGAAACCGGAACTGCGCAATCTCACCGGTCGCGACAGGGAAGTGATCGCCTTTCTCGAATCGCAGACCGAGGTGGCGGCGATGCTCGCCGATCTGATCGGCTTCTTCTCCCGCTGGCTGCCCAAGCTCGCTGCCAGCAACCGCAGCTATCTGACCATCGCCATCGGCTGCACCGGGGGCCAGCACCGCTCGGTGTACATCGCCCGGCGCCTGTACGAGCATTTCCACACCCAATACCCCAATATCCAGCTCCAGCATCGCGAACTGGAAGATCAACACACCACTCCTCCACTGTGACCCATACGGAAAAGGCTTTCACCCCGGATGATCGAGACACAACTGACAATTATCAATAAACTTGGCCTCCACGCCCGGGCCGCGGCCAAACTGGCCGCCACCGCCGGGCGCTTCAACTGCACCATCCGCACCAGCAAAGGTGACAAGCAGATCGATGCAAAGAGCGTCATGTCGCTGATGCTGCTGGCGGCCAGCCAGGGCACGGTGCTCAGCTTTCAGTTCGACGGCAACGATGAGGATAGCGCCCACGACGCAATCAGGACCCTGTTTGCCGAGGCCTTCGGCGAAGAACTGTGATCCTGTAGCAATCCTGTAGTGGCACCGCCTCCCCCCTGTCGATAAACTAGCCGCCTTCGCTCATCCCGACGCCCGGGGAGATTCATCGGTGGCAACCAAAGCAAACCAATTGTCCCTGCTGGCCAAAGTCGACCAGATCATCGATCCCGCCGATCTGAATCGCGTGGCCCACATGCTGAACAACCTCGCGATTCCGGATATTGCCCACCATCTCGAATCCGCGCCTCCCCGTGTCCGCCGGGTGCTCTGGGAACTGCTCGACGAAGAATTCGAAGGGGAGGTGCTGGGCGAACTGAGCGAACAGGTGCGGCTGGAATTCCTCGAAGGCATGGACAGCGCCGAGGTGGTGTCGCTGTTCGAGGGCATGGACCCGGACGATATCGCCGACATCATCCAGCAATTGCCCGATCAGGTGATCCCCGAAGTGCTCCAGGCCATGGATGCCCAGGATCGCCAGCGGGTCGAAAAGGTATTGACCTTCGCCGAAGACACCGCCGGCGGCTTGATGAATACCGATACCATCACCGTGCGTCCGGATCTCACCATGGACGTGGTGCTGCGTTACCTGCGCCGCCATGAAGAGATCCCGGCGGTCACCGACAACCTGTTCGTGGTCAACCGCAACGACACCTTCCTGGGTATCCTGCCGATCCACAAGCTGCTCACCAGCAGCACCAATATCTCCGTGCGGGAGGTGATGGTCACCGATGTACAGGCCATCCCCGCCACCCTGCCCGATTCCGAGGTCGCCCACCTGTTTGAACGCCACGACTGGGTGTCGGCGCCGGTGGTGGACGAGCGCGGCAAGCTGCTCGGCCGCATCACCATCGACGACGTGGTGGACGTGATCATCGAAGATGCCGACCACTCACTGCTCGGTCTCGCCGGCCTCAGTGACGAGGAGGAAACGTTCAGCCCGGTGCGGCGCACCGCCCCGGCCCGCTCCCTGTGGCTGTGCGTCAACCTGGGAGCCGCCCTGCTCGCGGCCTCGGTGGTCAACCTGTTCTCCGACACCATCGAAAAAGTCGTCGCCCTCGCCGTGCTGATGCCTATTGTCGCCAACATGGGCGGTGTCGCCGGGCACCAGACGCTGACCGTCGTGGTCCGCGGGATAGCCCTCGGCCAGGTCAGCCGCAACAACCTGCGCTGGCTGTTCAACAAGGAGTTCATCGTCGGCTGCATCAACGGCCTGCTGTGGGCGGTGGTGATGGGCACCATCGCCGCGCTCTGGTTTGCCGACTACCGGATCGCCCTGATCATTGCCGCCGCCATGGCCATCAACCTGATCACCGCGGCCAGCGCTGGCGCGCTGCTGCCGGTGGCCCTCAAGGCGATGCGCATCGATCCGGCCCTGGCCGGCAGCATGGCCCTCACCGCCGTCACCGACGTGACGGGTTTTTTCTCTTTCCTTGGCCTGGCCACATTATTCTATGCATGATAACGAATTCGACGACGCACCCGGCAACAACGAACCGCCAAGCAAGTCGGCGCTCAAACGCGAGATGACCGCCCTGCAAAAGCTTGGCGAAGAGTTGGCCGCAATGCCTCCCAGCCGCCTCGCTCAACTGACCCTGAGCGAGGAAATCATCGAAGCCATCAATCTCTACCGGCGCCTCAAACAGCGCGAAGCGCGGCGCCGCCAGTTGCAGTTCATCGGTAAACAGATGAGGCGCGAGGACGTCGACGGCATCACCGCGACCCTCGCCGGGTTCGAGCAGCAGGACCAGCTGTTTCGCCAGCATTTCCACCGTATCGAGGCGCTGCGCGATAGCCTGCTGCGCGATGGCGACCAGGCTCTCGACCCACTGCTCGAGGAGCATCCGGGACTCGACCGCCAGTTCCTGCGCCAAACCATACGCCAGGCCAAACAGGAGGCCAGTCGCGGCAAGCCGCCGGCAGCGAGCCGCAAACTGTTTCGCTATCTGCGCGAGCAACTGGCTCCCACCCATGGCGACAGCCGGGATCCGGCCGCCGACGACGAGTGAGGTGGCGCGCAAGGCCTGTTCGGAGAGGCCTTATTCAGAGGAGGGATTCTCGCCATCGGCAGCGCCCCGGGGCGCGGTCTTCTTGCCGGAGGCACCTTTTACAGCCGCGTCTTTCCTGGCCCCGGCCGCGCGCTTGCCGGTAAACGGCTGCAATAGCTGCTGGTACTGCTGGGTAAGGGTTTCGATGAGCTGGTCGGTGTTCGGCACCGGCACGATGGCCGGCAGCGGCATCCCGCCGGTCAGGCCGCGCAAGTGCTCCCTCAGGCGATCCTGTTGGGAGAGAAAACCCACTACCTGGCGCTCGAGAAAAGGACCGAGCATCCCCACCATCTTGTCGCCGTAAAAGCGGATCAACTCTTCCAGTACGCGGTTGGTCAGCAGCGACTGATGCCCTTCGGCTTCCATCTCGGCGATTACCTGCAGCAGCACCGAGCGGGTGAGATCCTTGCCGGTCTTCGAGTCCACCACCTGCAGCGACTTGCGCTCCAGCACCATCCGCCGCACGTCGGCGAGGGTGATGTAACAACTGTTTTCGGTGTCGTAGATCCGGCGGTTGGGATACTTTTTGAGTAGATGCATCAGGACCGCCCCCTGTGTGACCGTGTTTCGCGATTATATACCGATCCCGCCAGCTGACGGCCGCAGTATTTTTTGTGCGACGCACCATTTTTCTGTTGACATGGCCATTTGCCATGCTATTGTGAACCCTGATTGTGCGCCGCACAAAATCATCCCTTCCTCCAAAGGAGAACGAACATGGCTCTGGGTCTGTCCGCCAGCAAGATCAAAGACACAGTCGATAAAGTCGTATCGACCAACCTCAAAATCATCGAAGCCCAAGGCCGTTACGCCGAGGGCCTGATCAAGCGCAATACCGCCGTCATGGTGGAAATCGCCGATGAGCGGCTCAACAGCTTCCAGGATCTGGCCAGCGCCAAGTCCTTCACCGAGCTGTACGAAAACAGCCTCGCCTTCGAAGGTACGCTGCGCGACAAGATCATCGGCCTTTACCAGGACAACAGCACCGCAACCAAGGAGCTCGGCGAGGAGGTCAAAGACCTGCTGGAAATCGACCAGTTCGTCACCCGGGTCAAGGACCTGTCTGACGATATCGGCGGCAAGGTCAAGGACTTCTCAGATACCGCCGCCAGCAAGGTGAAGTCCCTGTCGGACAGTGCGATTGCCAAGGTCAAGGATCTGTCATCATTCCCCGGCGCTGAAACGCCGGCGCCCACGAGGGCCAAGGCAAAAACCGCTACCCGCAAAGTCGTCGAGAAAAAGGCGCCGGCCGCCAGTGATGTCAGCCCTGAAGACAGCGCGGCCAGCAAAAGCCACTGACTGGCTACCGCTCCTACCAGGAAGCAGCGCCCCGGCGCTGCTTCTTTTTGTCTGCATGGTGCATTACTCGACAAACCGTGCTACAAATCAATACTCGCCAACCTCAGGAGATGACGATCATGGCCAAGGACTTCGACCCCGGCAAATTCCAGTCCTACTTCGAAAAAGTCGCCGAGACCAATGTCAAAGCCTTCGAGGCACAGACCCGGTACTTCGAAAACCTGCTGCGCCGCAATGCCACGCTGATGTCGGAGTTGACGTCCTCCCGCATCAGCGGCCTCAAGGAAATTACCACGTCGCCCGACCTGTCCACCGCCATCCAGTGCAGCTCGGCGGTCAACCGGGAAACCCAGGAGAAAATGCAACAGCTCTACGAGCAGAACCTGGCCGCCTGGGAAGAGCTCCAGGGTGAACTCAAGGAGCTTTACACCATCGACAACGACATCATCGACCAGATGCAAAGCGCCACCCGGAACCTGGTCAACAGCGCGCGGGACAAGGTCAAGTCGATGGCTCCGAAGAAAAGCTCGCCGGCGGCCAAGCCGACCCCGAAAAAAGCCGCACCCAGGAAGAAGACCACGACCTGAGATCGACGGGAATCATTCGCAGCGGCTGACGGCAGCCGGCGCGCGGAACCGCGGCGGCCCGCCAGTTGGGCCGCCGCCGACTGGCCGCGACTAACCACCACCTGGGGTTTAGGGCCCTGTTGCCGGGGTTCGTCCCGCGTTACACTCCCGCCATCCACCAACCAGACAATCCTGCAGGTGAAAGGTCACCCATGCGCGCCTTTGTAGTACGTGCCCGGTCGGCACCCACCGACAGCCGGCAATTACTGGCCTCCGTCGGCGGAGAGGCCCACAGCGAGATTCTCGCCCACACCCTGATGAACGCCATCTTTGTCGCGCAGTCGCATCGCGATGACGTCATTGTTCATCTGGTTCTCGAAAGCACCCGGGACTTCTCCCGGACCATCAGCTTTACCGCCAGCCAGCTGGGCGCAACCGGCGGCTTTCATGAACAGGCGCTGTTGGACAAGATCGCCGGCGCCCTGGATATCTCCCAAGGCATGGCCAAGGAACAGACACGGACCGTGGCAGCCGGTATCGACGTCCGCACCCTCAGCTTTGAAAAGCTGGTGCAGGAGCTCGCGGAGCACTACCAGCTGTTTGCCATGGATCGGAAAGGCACCCCGATCCGCCAGCACCCGCTGGCGGACAATCCCTGCTTTTTACTCACCGACCATATTCCGATGCCCAAGAAAAGCCTCGGCGGCCTGAAACGACTCGGCGCGCAAAGCATCAGCCTGGGACCGAGAATGCTGTTCGCCTCCCAGTGCGTCGTCCTGATCCACAGCGAATTGGATCTGCGCGGGGCCTGAAGGCCGGCGCGCGTCGGCCGGGCCATCGTCCGCCACACTGTGCTACATTCTCGTCACCAACGTCTCCGTCACCGACCGCCAAACCAGAACCATGCGTCTCGATAAATTCATCAGCCACACCACCGACCACTCCCGCAAGGCCGTCAAGCTGTTGCTGCGGGAGGGACTGGTGCAGGTCGACGGCATCGTGGCCCGCGACCCTGGGCTGCACATCGGCCCGGCGCACACCGTGACGGTCGGCGACACCCGGCTGAACGACGCCGGGCCGCGCTATTTCATGCTCAACAAACCTGCCGGCTATCTGTGCGCCACCCGCGATGGCCAGCATCCGGTGGTCCTCGATCTGCTCGACGAGCCCAACAGGGACAAGCTGCAGATTGCCGGGCGGCTCGATATCGACACCACCGGCCTGGTGTTGATCACCGATGACGGCCAGTGGAACCACGCTGTGACCTCGCCGCGTCGGGAGTGCCACAAAGTCTATTATGTCGAGACCGCGGATGACATCAGCCCGGACACCGGCCGCCGCTTCGCCAAAGGCATCCTGCTCGATGGTGAAAAGCGCCGCACCCGACCGGCCGCTCTGGAGCTGCTGTTCGCCAACGAAGCGCGGCTGACTATCCACGAAGGCAAATACCATCAGGTGAAGCGGATGTTTGGCAGTGTCGGCAACCGGGTGACAGCCCTGCACCGGGAAGCCATCGGCGGGATAGCGCTCGACCCGGACCTCGCCGAAGGTGAATATCGCGCCCTGACCGCTGCCGAAATCGCCAGTGTGTACGGGGCCGGCGCCGGACGGAATGATGGCGCCAGCCAATCCGTTACCTAGGATCTGTTGATGTTGCGAGACAGGCTATCGATAAATAGAGTTTTCATAGCTGTGGTTCCTGCGGTGCGCTTCGTTCCTCAGCGCACCCTATGCTCTCTCGCGCTTTCTCACTTCCGCAGGGCACACCCCATGCTATTTCATAGGGTGCGCTGAGGAACGAAGCGCACCGCCGAGGTTTGCCCCGCAGCGCCCCATACCCGGCCTTTGCGTGGACGGTGAAACGTCAACAGCTCCCGGCTGTTTGATCCCGGGTACTGTCGGCGCTCACGATTTTTCCATCCGCCTGACCCTGGCGCGCAACCGCTCGACCTCGTCGAGCAGGTCCAGCGCCAGTGCCACTCCGGCGAGATTGACGCCCAGGTCCCTCTCCAGCCGGCGCGCCCGGCGCACACGGCCAATGCAGACAGCCTTGAAACGCCACCGCGCCGGCTCGCCGCCCAGGGGCTCGATGATCCCCTCTTCCACCAGGATATGGACTTCGTCGGCGCTGAGATGACAGGCCCGGCACAATTCGGCAAGGCCGAGTTCGCGGTATTCGTCAAGCAGTAGTTCCGCCTGGTTGCGATCCTGATCGTTGTTCATCACTCAGCCCCCATGCCCTGTCGCGGATCAAAATCAAACGCCCTGGCCAGCGCCTCGTAGGCCGCCTTTTCGGCTTCGGTCCTCGCCGGCGGCTGGACGATCTGGATAACGACCATCAGATCTCCCGGCTCGCGCGCGGGAATCCCCCGCCCCTTGAGCCGCAGCTTACTGCCGGTCTTGGTGTCGGCGGGCACCTTCAGGGCCACCACCCCGGCGGGTGTGGGAACCCTGACGCTGGCGCCCAGGGCCGCCTCCCAGGGCGCCACCGGCAGGGTCAGGTAAACGGTCTTGCCCTCCACCTGGTAGCGCCTGTCGTCGCTGAAATGTACTTCCAGGTACAGGTCGCCGGCCCTGCCCTGGCCGATACCGGGCTGGCCCTGGCCGGCGAGGCGTATCTGCTGGCCTTCGGTGATGCCTTTGGGGATGGTGACGTTCAGGGTCCGCTCGCGGACGACGGGTCGCCCGTCGCCGCCCAGTTCCGAATGCTTGAGGGTGATCTGGCGCTTTGCGCCATGATAGGCATCCGCCACGTCGATCGACACCCGGGCATGGGTATCATTGCCATGGGCGTGGAATTGCTCGCGGCGCCCGTCGCTGAACGGCTGGGAAAAACCGGAACGCCCGAACAGGCTCTCGAAAAAATCACTGAACGATCCGGGGTCGCCGCCGGTGTAGCCGCCACCGCGGAATTCAAAGCCCTGGTCCCAGTCCGGCGGCGGACGGAAATCCTGGCCCTGCTGCCAGTTGCTGCCCAACTGGTCGTAGGCGACGCGCTTTTCCGGATCCTTGAGTACCTCGTAGGCCTCGTTTACTTCCTTGAAGCGCTCCTCGGCTTCCGCCTCGCCACTGACGTCCGGATGGTATTTGCGCGCCAGCTTGCGGTAGGCGCGCTTGATATCATCCTGCGTGGCGGACCGCTCGACACCGAGGATCTGATAATAGTCTCTGAATTCCATCTTGTCGCAGCTCTGTAACGGTCATTTGACGGCTTCGTTCAGCCAGCGCCAGTTCCCCGCGCGGCCAAACCCGGACTGCACCAGCATTCATTCCGAATATTTGTCGATAAGCGCCAATATTTCACGCTTTAGTTCCGCCAGCAACGCCAGCGATTCACTGTCGCCAGCGTCGACTGCCTGCCCGATCACATCCACCACGGCCTCCTGCAGGCCGGCAAAGTAGGCCACGGGGATATCCAGAAGTTGATGGTGTGGCACCGTATCGGCAAACACAATCTCCACTTCCAGCGGCCGTTCGAACCAAGTCATCAGGCAGTAGAGGGCGGAATCCACCATGCCATGCTCGAGGCGCTCGGTATAGCCGCAACCGTGGTCCACGAAAGCCTGTCTGGCTCCGGGATAGCGAACGTAAAACAGCGCCAGTACAGGGGCGGTAATATCGCCGAGTCGCTCCGCCGCCCGCTCCAGTATCTCTTCCAGTTGCGCCAGCTTGGCCGGATCTCCAGCCCCCGCTTGCCTCACAGGCAGGGCGATCCCCGCGATGCTCTCTCCCATGTGCTCTCTCCCACGATCTTTGTTTACTCGGCGCCCCGTGCCACTCTGTCCTCTCCCCACATGTCGTCAATGGCGGTACGTCCCGACGTTTTAGCCGGAGAGATGGGCAATGCGATTGCGGCCGCTTTCCTTGGCCTGATAGAGCTGCCGGTCCACCCGTTCGATAAAGTCCAGCGAGCTGTCGTCATATTCGGGCACGGTGGTACCCACCCCGATGCTGAGTGTGAGTATCTGGCTCACAGCGGAGTTCAGGTGAGGTATCTGTTGCTTGAAGATCAGGCTGCGACATCTCGCCGCAACCTTCGCCGCTGCCGCCGCATCGGTTTCCGGCAGGACCATGACAAACTCCTCGCCGCCGTACCGGGCAAAGAAATCCCGGCGTCGCCCGGCGGCCCTGCTCAGCACATCGGCCACCCGCTTCAGGCACTCGTCGCCCTGGATGTGGCCATAGTAATCGTTGTACTGCTTGAAATAATCGATATCCAGCATGATCAGCGACAATGGCAGCCTGCTGCGCCGCGCATTGCTCCACTCCTGGTCGAGAATCGAATCGAACATTCGCCGGTTGGCAACCCCGGTGAGCCCATCCTTGAAGGACAGCTCCTCGAGCTTGCGCTGTAAACCGATCAGATCGTTCTCGATCTTCTTGCGCTCACTGATATCGAACATGAAGCCGATCAGACAGTCGACCTCGCCGTCCTGCTTGCGCACCACATGCACCACATCGCGGATCCACACATAGTCACCGTCTCTGGTCAGCGCCCGGTAGTCGGCCTCATGATCGATCCCCTCCTGGGACTGGCTGACACAATAATCAACCACCCAGCCGCTATCCTCGGGGTGCATGCGCTCGGCCCAATCCCGAACACTCACCCAGCTCGATTGCGACCAGCCCAGCAGGCTTTCGATCTGCGGGCCGATGTAGGTAAAGGTCTTGGTCGCCCAGTCGAGCTTCCACGGAATGGCTTTGGTCGATTCCAGCAGCGTCTTGTATACAGCGCTGTCGGCTTGCATCTCCCGTTCGACGTCAGTCATGTCGTTGATCCTGTCATGCGTCCACCCTGCCAGAGAACAGGCATTTGTTGGCTCCCTCAAGTCGCGCCAGCGCGCCGCCAAAGCGCCAGGAGCTCGTCGGGCCGGTCGTAGACTATGCGCTTGCCGGCGCGCAGATCGCGGCGCATCAAGCGGATCATCCGATCGAGCACCTCGCCGGGGAAGCTCTCGGCCGGTCGGCCGCTGACCTCGGCAAGGCGACCGGCGATGACGGCGCTGTCGCTGACCACCGGGCAGATGCGATAGCCATAGCTGCCGCCAATGGCTTCCGGCGGCAGGTCCATGAAACGACCGGCCTTTTGCCGGAAAAAGCTCAGCGGCAGCCGATAGGCGTTGGCGCCCAGCACCGGCAGGTCCTCCGGCACCGCTTCTTCATTATCGAGCACTTGCAGCTCGGCAGCCAGCGGCAGCAGCTGATCGAGCCGGTAACGCTGCATATGGGGATTGCCGGCACGCACCAGATTGGCAATCAATTCACCCAGCGACGCGTGGCCAATGACCGCCGCACGTTTCGGCAACCCGCCCCAGGCGCCGTCGGCGCCGTTGAGCAGCGCTTCGAGCACAGATGCATTTTCGAAGCCGCCGCCAGTGTGGACATGCACCAGCAATTTCAACGGCGGCGGCAGAAAACAGCGCGCAGCGGCAACATAGGCAGCCACCTGGAACGGCAGATAAGTGCCGCGGTCGTCCTCGATGCTGACGCCTTCTATCGGCAATGTCGCCAAAAGCTCCAGGATTTCGCAGGTGATTTGCGGATCTTCGGCCATCGCATCACAGCCATCGACGATATTGACCAGAATCCGCGGCGCGCCGCCGCGGTCGCCGCGAATGTTGTCATGCAGCCACTGGATACTCGCCGGCAGGCTGCGGCGCAACGTCTCCAGGCTATACTGACCGGCCATGCCGTCCCTGCTCAGGTAGATCTCGTGCAGGGTGTTGGGCACCCGATAATCGCGGAGCTTGAGCTGGGAAGGGTCCGGGGTAAAGCCGCCATCCAGCGCGGCAATGCCCATCGCCGTAAAGGCAAAGCACCCGGTCATGTCGACCTCGTGTTCACGCAGGTGGATCATCAGATCATCGTCCACCTCCAGCTCATCAGGCAGTGAATAATCGAGTGTGCCCAGCAGGATATTGTCGAATCCGAACTCGCGCAGCCTGGGCAGGATGGCCAGCTTGTCCGCCAGGGTCTGGCCCACCGGAGCGCCGACGGGATTTTCCCGCAGGGAGAGATCGATCAGGTACGGCTCGATAGCGCGGAGCCTGTCGAGCCTGGCCCCGGCTTCGGCGAGAATGGCCATGGCGCTCGCCGTGGAGGATGCTGAGATGGACATGCCAGAAAATTCCCTTGCCGGCCGGTGCAGAGTCGCCGGATCATATAACCGAAAAATGGACGGGAGCAGCTCTCCCCAGCCATCGGCCGAGGCGCGCTACCACAGGGTAAACCATCGCCGCAGCGGCCGCCAGTTCGGCGCCGACACCGACCGCGCCGTCAGCCGACCTTGGCCCTCGCGTCGATCTGCCGAAAGCCGCGGGATAGAGAACCCATCGCGATCACCGCGATAAGCATCAGCACGGCGGCAATGGTCATCGCCCAGGGCGCGCCGATATGTTTGGAGGCAAAAGCGAGGGGGATGGTGCCAAGTGGCGCGAGACCATAGGACATCAAGGTCATGGTGGTGATCCGCCCGCGCATATGATCCGCCGTCATCAGTTGCACGCCGGTCTGGACCAGTGTCTGACTGAGTACCGAGCAGGCATAGATGCCCACCATGAATACCGTCGCCAGCCAGAACCAGGGCGTGTGGCTGAACAACAGCAGGAATATCCCGAGAGCCAGGGCGGAAGTCAGCATCGGTTTGACCAGGCTGCCATCCCGCGTCAGCGCCATCAGCAGCGAACCGAGCAGGCCGCCGACGCCCATGGCCCCCATCATGATGCCGAGACCGCTGCCGCTGTGATCCCAGACTTCGTCGACGAACACCACCAGCAGGTTCTGCAAGGGCACCACGATCAGCGTCGGGATCAGACCGAAGGCAATGCACAGCGCCACCGGCTTGTGGCGGTAGAGATAGGTGAAGCCCTCCCGTATCTCGCCGAGAAAAGCTCCCCGTCCCGGTCCCGAAGCGAGGCTGGGATTGAGATTGAAGGTGCAGAACAGGGAAAACAGATGCAAGGTGATGAGGAATACGTAACTGGCGGCCATGCCCGCCAGGTCCGCGAGAATACCCACCACCGCGGGGCTGACCATGCGCGCGACATTGGCGCCGGCGGACATCAGCGCCGTCGCCTTGCCAAGCACCGGCCGCCCCACCGCCGCCACCAGCATGGCGGTGCTCGACGGCATGATGAATGGAAAAGCGACACTGGAGGAAAAGGCGCTCACCATCAACAGGCTGAAAGTCAGGTGGCCGGTGACCAGCAGCAGCATCACCGAGAATTCCGCAACCAAAATGAGGCACTGGGCGATCATCATCAACCGGCGCCGTTCGAACCGGTCGATCACCGCACCCGAAAAAATCGAGGTCACGAACATGCACCCGGCCGAGACCAGGTTGATATAGGCCAGCGACATCTCGTCGCCGGTCAACTGCCAGGCGAGCAGGGAGCGCAGCAGGATAGTGGCCGCAAATCCGGTAAACATGGTGATATTGCCGGTAAACAGCCAGCGAAACTGGGTATTGCGAAGCAATTGTTGCCACGGGCTTGCAGAGGCCTCTTTGGCGGGACTGGACATCTACTCTCGACTACCTGAACGACTGTTATTGGGTGATTATTGACTGAACGATGACGACCGGCACGGCAGGCCGGGCAAACACAGTACGGCATCGCCCGGCAGCAGACCGCCATGGCGCCTGGTCCCCGAGCCCCCCCATAATATACCTTATCGGCGAGGTTGGCGCGCCCACGACCGCGCGCAGGCGACACCCCTTAGCCATTTCGCCACAGCCGTTCTACACTTGCGGGGTAGCGCCCCGTTTCACTAGGGGTATCATCGGCCAGAGCGATCGACCACCTAATGGCACTCGACCATAAAAACAAGGAGCACCACCATGAACACAGTTAGCATCGAAGGCTGGCGCAAACCGCCTGGCGCCGACAAACCGGTCCCGATCGAAATTCTACAGTTTCACATCAGCGATGAATGCCACCTGCAACTGGAGCAAGCCGAGGAAAAACTGCAACAAACGGATGAGGGGGAAATCTTCGTCGATGTCGACCGGGACACACTGGACCTCGAAACCTCCGCCGACTGCGGCGACTTGAAGGATTGCCGGCTGCGCGTCTACCTTGGCCCGCTAGACCAACGCGGCCAATTCCACCTAGTGGGCTATCGCGTCAGCGATCACAGCCTGGTGTACAGCAACGCCGTCATGGTGGACCAGCTCGGTTAGCGCCACCTGGCGGCTTGCTCCGCCCGCGATGGAAAGTGCCGCCCCGACACCGGCGCGGAGAGCCGTTGGCCTGGGCTGTGCGGTTGCTGCAGCGAACGATAACTGCCAGTTCCCTGCAGCGAGCGCACGCCGGCGCTGAACTGCCGGCCATCTCCGCCTGGCCGCCCCAGCTGTTGGCGCTCGGCCCGGTAGCTGGCCGGCGAGGGCCAGGAGGGGATCGACACCGCCGGCGACGCTCTCCGTGACCGTTCATATCCCACCGTGTAGACATGCATCCCCGCGTGCCCGTGAGCCGCTGCCAGCCTGCCCCGGTCCTGATCCCGCCGCTGCCAGTGGCCCTGGTCATTGCCCCCGCCGCCCGCAGGAGCGCTTTGCCCATCGCTGTCGCCGCCGCGCCGCGGCGCCGGATCGCGTCCTTCCCAAACGCGGTTTTCGGGCCGCCTGGGGAAGAGGAAATCTTCCCGGGAAGGGGTGCTGTAACGGTATGCCTCCCGGGTCATCGGATGGGCATAGCCGAGCCCCCGGCGATGCCGGGGATCGTGACGCCAGCGCCGGGCGTCATCAAACCAGTGGATACCGTCGCCATGGATGAAGCGGGGTCCGCGCAGTGAATGATCGACGATCACGATATGGCGCTGCTGCCAATGGAAGGTGCTGAAAAACAGCGCCGGGGATGCCGGCACGCCGCCCCAGTAAACAGCCCGCCGGTGCTCGATCCCTCGCGGCGGCGCCCAGTGAAACGAGGGGTGATACGGCTGCCACCAGCGTGAATAGATGGTCCTGGGATGATAATAGGGTACGTGTATCATGTCGGTGTGAAACGGCTCGATGACCACCAGTGCCCGGTCGCGGTAAGCGCGGGTATGCCGCAGGTCATCGAGATAGCCTGCGGCGTAGGCTTCATCCCGCAGGCGCTGGATGGCATCGATCACCTCTTCTTCCTGCAACAGATAGGCATCACCCAGCGCCCGGGTCCATTCCAGGTTCTCGTCGAGGCGAGCCAGCACTTCGGGAAACGCCACCAGTGCCTTGACGCTCGGGTCCCAATCCCTGTCCGCCACCAGATCGACGGCCGCGGCGCCCGCGATATCGGCGCCGCTTGCAACCGACCACCGCGCAGCCTCCACCACTTCCAGCGGATAGGTGGCAGCCATCAGTATCTGACTGAGCAGGGCATCGGGATAGAGGGCGACCGGCGCCAACAATTGGTCCAGCTCACCGCCACTGAACCGATCCGCATCCTCCCTGGCCAGGCCCTGGGCCGACAACAGAGCCAGCGACAGCACCAGCCACAAGTTCAACCACTGCTTCGATCTCATCCTGCCTCCCAGGCGAGGGGAAGCCCCGCCGTATCGTTATCCTCGCGCCACTCCGACAGTGGCGCACCACCGGCTGCCTGCGGCACCAAGCCCGATCAGTCCGGTCACAACAGTCATTAATGCGCAATTGCAACGCTTTGACAACCAGCCACGCTCTCGATTAGCATCGACGCCATGGTCAGTCACCTGTATTTCCACGCCCCGGCCCCTCGCCAGGCCATTTCCCGGTTGCGCCGACGCCGTCGTCGCAGCCGCTGCCCCCTGTTTCAGTAACCTTTATTCACCCATAGGCAGCCGCGTCGCCCAGCGCCTGCCCTGTGCCCTGGCTTTCGCCGCTGGCCGACCGGTCGCCCTCCCGGAGGACACCATGCCAGCCACCCTATCCAACCCCACCGCACTTTTTGATGCCCTGATGCCAATTGCGCCGCGCCCGGAGGTCCTGTTCGTCAAAGGCGAAGGCTCCTGGCTCATCGACAGCAATGGCAAGCGCTACCTGGATTTCATCCAGGGCTGGGCGGTCAATGCCCTCGGCCACTGCCACCCGGCTGTCGTCGACGCCCTGCAACGACAGTGCGCCGCGCTGATCAACCCGAGCCCGGCGTTCTACAACCAGCCGATGGTGGAACTTGCGAGCCAGTTGGCCATGCACAGTGGTCTGGATCAGGTATTTTTTGCCAACAGCGGCGCCGAAGCCAATGAAGGCGCCATCAAACTGGCGCGCAAATGGGGATCGCTGCAACGAAACGGCGCCTTCAAGATCATCACCTTCGACAACAGCTTTCACGGTCGCACCCTGGCCACCATGTCGGCCTCCGGCAAGCCCGGCTGGGATCAGTTGTTCGAGCCCAAGGTGCCGGGCTTCATCAAGGTGCCGTACAACGATATCGAGGCCGTGGAACAGGTCATCGATGACCAGGTGGTGGCGGTGATGCTCGAACCGATCCAGGGTGAGGCCGGCGTCATCCCTGCGCGCCGGGATTTTCTCGACGGCCTGCAACGACTCGCCCGCCACCACCGCCTGCTGCTCATCATCGATGAGATACAAACCGGCATGGGCCGTACCGGTACACTGTTCGCCAGCCAACAACTGGGAATCGCGCCGGATATTCTCACCCTGGGCAAGGGAATAGGTGGCGGAGTGCCGCTCGCCGCCATGCTGGCCAGAAAGGACATCAGCTGTTTCGCCCCGGGAGACCAGGGCGGCACCTACAATGGCAACCCCATGGCCTGCGCCGCCGGGCTTGCCGTGCTTAACACCCTGCTCGGCCCCGGGTTTCTCGCCGCGGTTACCCGCAGCAGCGACTACCTGCGCGACGGCCTGGCAACCCTGTCGGCCAAACACCGGCTGGGAGAGGTGCGCGGCCAGGGCCTGCTGCTGGCACTGGACACCGCCCACCGCGATGCCAGGGAAATCGTCGTCGCCGCCCTGGCGCAAGGACTGCTGATCAATGCCCCCCGGCCGGAAACATTGCGCTTGATGCCCGCCCTGACGGTCAGCCAGGACGACATCGACAGGATGCTGGCGCTGCTCGACGGTGTCCTGACTCTGCCGGCGGCCTCTGACGGTGGCCAACATTGACCGGACACGCCGATACCACATCAAAAAATCGCTATCCCGGAGGGCTATGCGGTGTCCTGATGTTGTCGTCGATTGCGCAATGAATCAAGAAAACGCTCCGCCTCGCGGTGGAACGTTTTCTTGCGTTGTGCCGTCAACTGCCCCAGCTATAGCGCAGGTCGAAGCCAAACATGCGGGGCGGGCCGTAAAACACCGTGGCGGTGGGAAAGGTTGGCGACAATGTGGTTGGCGCTGTCGCATAGTCTTCATCCAGCACATTGGTGATCCAGAACCCCAGGTCCAGTCCGCCACCATTGATGCCGCGCCAGTCAAGGCGGGTATTGACCACGTCATAACCCGGCAGGGCAACACCCACCTGACCATCCCACTTTTCTGTATAAAAGTAATCCGTATTCCAGATCAGTTGACCGCCCACCGGCTGTATCGGCAGTTCCCAGCGCAGGCTCAGGGTGCCGGAAAATTCCGGAGTGGGCAGGGTGACTTCGTCCTTGCCGATTGAACCGAATGGCGATGCGCCCAGCTTATCCACCTTCTGGTCAATATAGGCGCCATTGAAACCGATGGTCAGCGCAGGAATAGGCGAAATACTGCCGTCAAATTCGATGCCACGGATGGTGAAATCCGCCACATTGACACCGATGGAACTCCGGTTGGGAACATCCGGCGCATTGCTGGGAACACCGGCCAGGCTCACGGCATTGAAAAACTGCAGGCCATCTTCATATTTCATCTGAAAGACCGACACATTGAGCCGCGCTGCGACATCATTGAAATACCAGTCCGATTTCATCCCGATTTCAAAGTCTTCCACGGTTTCCTTGCCGGTGGTCTGGAAGGGCCTCAGGTCCGGACAGGTGACGGCTACCCCCGCCAGTTCACAGCCTTCGCCGCCGGTGGTGAACTGGGTTTCGAAACTGGGGCTGTTCAGCCCCACGCCCCGGTAGCCATACCTGTGCGTGATATAGAAAAACAGGTCGTCGGTTGCCTGCCAGTCGAGACCGACGGTATAGGTAGGTTCTTCGCCTTTGACCTTGGAAATGCCGGTTCCATCGGGCAGATCCAGCGCCGCAATACTTTTGCATTCCCCAAGGCTGATATAGCGGTCCGGGCGGCTGCCGCCACACCCGGTCACCTTATCCCAGCTGTAACGCACGCCCAGGTTGAATGTCAGCGTGTCGGTAAGATCGTAGCCAATCTGGGCAAAGATCGCCTCGTTTTCGTTTTCCACATAACTGGCGCTGTAGCTGAGGTCGGGCCCGTCAAACAGGGGATCAAAAATCTGGAATTGGGAACCCATCGGCCCATTGGCCTTGTCGTTGTTGTAAAAGTACCCCGCTATCCATTCCAGCCGGTCACCCAGGGAGCTACCCTGCAACTGGATTTCATTGGTGAGAAACTCGCGACGCATCACCGAACTGGCGCGGAACAACACAAAGTCGGAAAAAAAGCCGGGAGCAAGCTCGACATTCAGGGGGCCGTTGCCGCCGGTGTTGATCTGGGTGCTGACAAATGCTTCGCGATAGCTGAAAATATTCTGCACGGTGATGTTGTCGGCTATATCCCAGGTGGTTTTATTCACCGCCCCCCAACTGCGCCGATCGGCATGGGGATTATCAAGATCTGAGTAAACCTTGTGTGGCCCCGCCCGCCTTTGCCCTTCCACGTAGGGCCTCAGTGCCGCATCAAAGATGGCAGCCTGTGGCCCGAATGCGGAGGGGTGATAGTCGTGAATCACCTGGCCACCGGGCTGCTGGTGCGACTCGAAGTAGTCCGCGACCAACAGGTTGGACAGGTTTTCCAGGGGATCGAACAAAAGAGACAAGCGTACCGAGCGTTCATTGACGTCATCGAAATCCCGCCCGCCACTGAGGTTCTTGGTGAAACCATCCTGGTCGCGAGCCTGGGCTGCAACCCGCAGGGCCAGTTTGTCCTCGATCAGCGTCAGATTGCCCGCACCCTGAACTTCCCAGAGGTTGTAATCCCCCACGGTGGTTTGCAGATAGGCATCCTGTTCATAGCCAGGCGGCTTGGACGTCATCAAGATGGCGCCACCCAACGTGTTGCGGCCAAACAGTGTCCCCTGGGGCCCCTTAAGCACCTGGATATTGGCGAGGTCATAGATCGGCAGGTTGATGCCCTCACCCGGCATGGGCGCTTCGTTGAAATACAGCACAACGGCAGGAATGCCCTCTCCGATGGGCAGTTTGCTTAAACCGCGCATGGATACACTGGTGTTGGTCTGCCCCCCTTCGGCCTGAAAGCGAAGTCCCGGAGACAGCGCTGTCAGGTCGCTCAGCTTGGTCACGCTGGCCTCCTGCAAGCGTATGTCGGAAAAGGCGTTGACCGAAACAGGCACTTCCTGCAGCGATTCTTCGCGGCGCCGCGCGGTGATCAGGATTTCCTCGATATAGGCGCCGGCCTGGGCGCCCTGTCGCTGTCCTCCTTCCTGGGTGTGAGCAACCATCGGCATGGAAGACGCCAGACAAACGGCTGTGGTCAGGGCAAGTTTATATTTATAGTACTTGGGCATTGTGAACTTCCTCCAGTTGATAGCTTATCTAATAGTTTTTACCGGGGCTTCGGACGTAGGTTGCCATGCGGAACTGCTGGATTCAACACATGCACCCACAGCATAGTTCATAAATCGGCTGCAGATCCGGCTATAGCTTTTTGATAACCATGACTGTGTATCTGTGGCGCTATATTGGCCCCGCCAGGACATCTCTAGCCGCATTCGACCGCAGCTGTCCCGCCGAGTCATTATCTCTACCCGTTTGAGCCGGCAAGCCACACGCAAGCGAGGATCACTGCAATCCCGCCCCCCGGATTGGATGGTAGTGTTATCCCTGGCAATTGCTTGAGAACGCGCCTGACGAGATATTGCCGGTGTCTTTTCTCATCGTGCGCCCTGTGATAGCGTGGACGCACACGAACACGGAGGTTCGATCCGATGGCCCAGGATACCGGCTATAAACTGTTGTTCTCCCACCCCGAAATGATCCGCGACCTGCTGCTCGGCTATGTGCCGGGCGAGTGGATACAGGATGCCGACTTCGCCACCCTCGAACATATCAACGGCAGCTACGTCGCCGAATCCGAAC